>JABLXA010000010.1 GCA_013178415.1 Bacillota bacterium
GGGACTTCGGTCTTGAGTTCAAGGACATATTCACGAGGCACATCTACATCCCAGCACCGGACATGGGTACAGGGCCCCTTGAGATGACCCAGATATATAACGCAACCATGGATCCTGCATCTGTGACGGGTAAGCCCCAGGGCATCCAGGGATGGCTCCCTGGAAGAAAAGAGAGCACAGGATACGGGGTAATGGCTAGCACCCTGAAGGCTATAGACATCCTGGGTCTTGACCCAAAGAGCGTCAAGGTTGCGATCCAGGGGTTTGGCAATGTTGGCTCCCATACAGCCATGTTCCTCCATGAGAAGGGGATAAGGATAGTCGGGATCACGGATGTAAACGGTGGGGTGTATAACAGGGATGGCCTGGATATAGAGGAGCTCTTAAAGTATGCAGAGAAGACGATGACAGTAGCTGGGTTTGATGGAGGGGTGCCGCTGACGAATGAGGAGCTATTCTCCCTTGATGTAGACATCCTGATACCCGCAGCGACGGGCCATGTGGTAAACAAGGATACGGCACCAACTATAAGGGCAAAGGCAGTAGTAGGGGCAGCCAACATGCCGGTGACCCCGGAAGGTATGGAGGTGCTGGAGAGCGAGGGGATAATGTTCTTTCCGGATATCATAGCAAACGCAGGGGGCGTCATAGCATCGCAGCTGGAGTATTCAGGGTCTTTGAGCGCCCGGCAGAGGACCAAGGAGCGGGTGCTCGAGATAGTGGCAGAGAAGATAGAGGATGCCTTTGAGCGCACGGTTGAGATAGCAAAGCAAGAGAAGGTGAACCTCACAGAGGCGGCGATCGAGCTTGCGGTGATGAGAGTTCACGATGCCATGGTCCAGAGGGGATGGGTAAGCACGGGTACGGCTTAGTCCGTACCCGTTAAGTAATATACCTCATCGGTTCATCAACATATTGCAATAAAAAATACATATGTTTAAGAAGGAAAGTGCTACGTATTGCCGAATATATGAGTCATAAACTATATAAATAACCAATAAATATGGTCAAGCCTTCCGTAAAACCCAAATTAAATTATGTAATGTAAGTTTATAACTATAAGTATAACACATGCCTTACTTTCCGAACCTTCGTTTTATCTGGCTTTGGGCGTTTATAATTATTTATTGTATTTCTTAACATGATATATATAACATAGTGGTTGATTATATGGTTATTCTGTGTCCAGAATGTGTCTAGAATCTAATAGGTATAATGACCTCAGATGTAGTCTCGTTTGATCTTGTGGGGAATTGGACAGTGGATCCCTGGTGGGTGGAATTAATGAATGGAAAGGTCTATATTTCTGGAGGTGAGGAAGGGGCATCCAAGTCATAAGCCTAGTAACCATGAGACTTCGGAATTTCGGAGAGTCTACTAAAAATATATCGGGGGGAATTGGAGCTAATAGGTAATGGCAAATACAAATGTGGTATTGGGTAGACAGTACACAGCTAATAGACTCATAAAGGAGTGTGTAATATCTCAATGCCAGAAGAAAAGAAGCTATATGCTAGAAAGAGCTCCGGATTAGTTCGCACAATAGGCATTTTCGGTGCTATGGTATTCGGTGTGCATTGTATTAGCCTTTCATCGTCGGGCTATATACCATTTTCGTGGGTTGCATCTGTGTGGCCCGGCAGCAGCATTATTGGCGTATTAACAGTAGCTATGGTCCTCTGCCTCTTCCACGCTTATACCTACGCCTGTATAGGCTCGACCATGCCTCGCGCTGCTGCAGACTACACCCTAGCCAGCCGGGTGTTGAGCCCGCCGCTTGCATTCGGGGCTAGCTGGACTTTGGTTATATTCTCCGCCGTCGTCGCCGGAGGGCTCATAGCCTGGATCCCATCGGGTGCCCTGCCCACGCTTCTTCAATCTATAGGTATTATCTTCGATAAGCCTGGGCTAAGGCACTTGGCTGAACTATCCCAGAGTCCAACAGGTATTATCGTTATAGGCACGATCTGCGTTGTGATTACGTATTTAACAATGATTCTCCCAACTAGAACGATCGTTCGGATCCTCGAGATCGGATTCTTCCTCGGTCTACTTGCATGGGTTATCATTTACATCTCCTTGCTTTCGGCTCCTGGACCTGAGTTTTTCCAGCAGGCATGGGATAAATTCATGGGGGCAGGGAGTTACGCCAGTCGCATATCCAAAGCCGAAGCGGCAGGCATGAGTTACGGCGCCAACATGTGGACCATGACCCTCGCCGGTTTGATCATGGGCTTCTGGATATTCTATGGTTATTATATACCGACATTCTTCGCGGGCGAAGTCAAGCAAGCCTCCAAGACCCTCATCGCCGGCAGCTGGTCCTCGCTCATAATCACCTGGGCCATATTTGTATTCGGGGCTTTACTGCTCCAGAGGCTTGTTCCGCTCAAGTGGATCGCGGCTGAAGGCTATTTATTCAATAATACTAAAGAGTTCGCTATGCCGTGGATTACGTTTTATGCTGCGATACTTAAGCCAAATATTATACTCGTAGGGCTCGTGGCATTGGGCTGGATATATACACTGATAAATCTCGCGCAGACATATTTCTTTTATGCAAGCCGTATTGTATTTGCCTGGGCGTTTGACCGTTTGATTCCTGATAGCGTCTGCTACGTCAACCCGAAGCTTCACAGCCCTATTATTGCCGTTACAATTATCGCAGCTATCGCTGAGATTGGTGTGATAGATGCGGCGCTTGGTGGGGTGTTGGGGACCCAGCTCAATTTCGTATTCTTCGCGGTTTGGACTCAGTTAGTACCAGTATTGGCTATCACCCTGCTTCCATTCCTTAAGCGAGATATCTATGAGCAGGCCCCGGATATTATGAAGTGGAAGATCGGTAAGATCCCCGGCATTACAGTTATCGGGGTCATTACGCTCGCGTACCTTATATGGATGATCGTTGCATCCTTCCTGTTCCCCGCAGTTGGCGGAGGCATAGGGCCATCGAGGCTTATTACGTTGGTTAGCTTTTTCGCCAGCGGTATTGCTGTTTACTACGTCGCCAGGTGGTATAGGCTTAATACAGAGGGGATAGATATCTCATGGACGTTTAAGACCATCCCGCCAGTGTAAGGTAATCAAGGTCGTCTCATCCAGGCCGTGCCCAGGTTAGATTACCTGCAGAGTGGGTTAGCATTAGGTCGCGGGTCGGATTAGGATCAAGTTAGGTAAGTTTGGAATAAGCTGAGTGTAGGTCGAAGCTTCTCGTGTGGGGAGGCAACCCCGGGTTGCTTCCCCTGAGTTTTTGATAACCGGGCGAGCTTCCAGCTTAAACATCTTAGTTAGATATTGAAGCTCTCATTGATAAAATTAGGGGTGGTAACGACAGTATGGCATTGACTCGTATATTATTTGCATCAGATTTTCATGGTTCAAACGCTTGCTTCCGTAAATTCGTAAGTGCAGGTCTAACCTACCAGGCGAATGTTATGATTGTAGGTGGGGATGTGACGGGTAAAGGAATCATCCCAATAATTCATCATGGTAAGGGAGTATACGAGGGGTACCTTTTCGGAGCAAAAAATGTGTGTGAGACTGCTGAGGAACTTAACAAGTTCAAAGAACAAATATCGAATGTCGGCTTTTACCCGCTGGTGCTTGAACCGGATGAGGCTAGGGAGCTCGAGGCTGATCATTCGAAGATGGATGAGGTATTCGGGAAGCTGATGAATGAGAGGGTCATTGAGTGGCTGGAGCTTGCGGAGAAATATCTTAAACCTAAGGGAATTAAGATGTTTTTTATGCCAGGTAACGACGACTCCTATGTCATCGACGAGGTAATTGGGCAATCGGAATATGTTATTAATCCGGATGAAAGGATCTGTTGGATCGATGACTATCACGAAGTGGCGGGCCTGGGTTCAAATAATATGACGCCGTGGAAGTGCCCACGTGATATGGCGGAAGAGGAGTTGGACACCAGGATTGAGAACCTGGCAGCGAGACTCGAGAAGCCCGAAAACGCTATTTTTGCCTTCCACTGTCCGCCGTATGATTCGTTGCTGGATACCGCTCCAGACCTGGATAAAGACCTCAGGATTAAAACCGCCGGTGGGCAGGTTTTGATGAAGCCTGTTGGAAGCACCGCGGTGCGGAATGCCATCAAGAAATGGCAGCCGCTCTTAAGCTTGCATGGTCATATTCACGAGGCTGCCGGCCATACAAGGATCGGAAAGACGCTCGCGATTAATCCTGGTAGTGAATACGCCGAGGGTATCATGAAGGCAGCACTGGTGAATCTTGATAGAGATAAAGTGAAGGGGCATATGATTATTTCGGGATAGGAGGCGAGGTAGTATGGTGACTGGAGCCTACGGAAAGCCGAAGCCCGACTTTCGTGAGGAACTTGAAAGAATCTTGCATATCCTCGACCAGCCCGAGCATAGCGACATCATGATGCGCGTCATAGGAGCCCTGGCTTTCAACCTGCATTGTCCCAGGTTTAATTATATCCAGGGGGCGCTGGGGCGCAAGTTTACGGATATAGACTTTGTCGCATATTCAACTTACACCAAGAGGATAATCGAACTCCTATCCTCTCTTGGCTATGAAGAGGATGTAGCTGTTACAAGATTCTTTGGTGAGCAGCGGCTCGTGTTCCATGATCGTGAAAATGACCGTCATATCGACGTGTTTTTCAACGAACTTAAATTCTGTCATCGCATTCCATTCAGGGGGCGCCTTGAAGTTGACAAGCCGACGATCCCTCTTGCGGAATTGTTGCTTGAGAAGCTCCAGATAGTCAAAATCAACGAGAAGGATATCATAGACTCTATCATGCTTCTCAGGGAACACCCCTTAGGTCGGACCGATGAAGAAACCATTAATGTGAACATAATCGGGGCGTTATGCTCGAGCGATTGGGGATGGTGGCGCACCGTAACGAGAAATAGCGCAATTATCCGGGAAAATCTTGAAAGCTATTCACAATTGACGGATGAGGACCGCGTGGCGGTTGCCTCTCAGCTCGATGGGCTCATGAAGTATCTGGATGAGGAGCCGAAGAGTCTGCGCTGGCGTCTGCGCAGCCTAATCGGTGAACGCGTAAAGTGGTATGAGGAAGTGGAGGAATTGGCTAATAGATGAGCCCGCCGTTGCCCTCGTGCACTCGTAGGGGGCTAAATGAGTTTTCGAAAATCGCTTGCCAGGATGGTTTCGATATTAGTAGAATTGAAATAGCGGTTTTTAGAGATTGGTATACCATAATAGGTATACCAATCTTTGTCGTGTGCCCGGTATGGGCTCACGAGAGGGAGGCCGGGCCGCGATTTCTAAATGTCAGAGAGGAGTTAGTGTGCCTAATGGCTTTGGAGGTTAAATCGAACCGGCAAATGAATAAAAGGCAAGAGGGCCGGCTGGGGCCCCTTATCGATTACCATTTACATTCGCATTTTTCCCCGGATGGCCTGTCCACAATAGACGAACAATGCGAGCGCGCTGCTGCGCTTGGATTCCGCGAGGTATGCTTCGCCGATCATTTCGATTTCGAGCCCAGGGGCGGCCACTGGTATGGATTCCTTGATTACGAGCGCTATATTGAGGCTATTTCCAGGGCGAAGGCGAAATGGCAGGGTAGATTGATGATAAGGAAAGGGATCGAGCTGGACTTTCAGTCGCATTACGGGGACCAGGTGAGGGATTTTCTCGCCGGCAAGGAGTTCGATTTTGTGTTAGGGTCTATACATTGGGTGGACAGGCTCTCGCTGGTATCGGAGCTTTATGAGGGCCGGAGCATGGAGGAGGCTTATGGGCGCTACTTCGAGGAAGCCCATGGGGCGGCGAAAACCGGGCTATATGACGTTATCGCCCACCTGGATTATATAAAGCGGTATGCATTCCAGGTATATGGGAAATTTGACTTCTTCTCCCGGTTTTATGATCAGATCGAGGCGATACTCAAGGTGATGGTGGAAAACGGGACGGGTCTCGAGATCAATACCTCAGGCTTGCGGGGGGAGCTTGGCGAGACTTTGCCGGGGCCGGGTATCGTGAAGCTTTACAGGGAATTGGGCGGAGAGATCGTCACAATCGGGTCCGACGCGCATTGCACTGTCGATCTCGGATCGGGAATAGCCGAGGCTTTAGCCCTTTTGCAGACTGTGGGCTTCGATTATGTGGCGGTTTTCCATAAAAGGGAGCCAAAGTTCTTGAGGATCGAGACAGTAGCCTAGCCTCCTCTGGCGTGGCCTCGCCCCCATGATGTCCCGGGCCTGGGGCCGGATAGCGTCGGATAACGGACCTCGAAGCCCGGGGGACGGCTAATATGTTGGATAATTAGAGGAAGGAATTAATGCTCACATGTAGAATGCTGCATATTGAATCTCGCTAGGAAGCTAGAACGGAGGGGTAGGTTATGGCAAGAAGCATAAAGATCACAGCGGGACAGGTGGAGGTCCAGGCGGTCTTAAACGATTCGAAGACGGCCGATGCTATCCGGGATGCCCTTCCAATTAGTGGAAGGGCTAACAGGTGGGGTGATGAGATCTATTTTTCAACACCTGTCAAGCTTGCCCCTGATAACGCAAAGGCTGTTGTGGAGAACGGGGACATCGCCTACTGGCCGCCGGGCCACGCGTTTTGCATATTCTTCGGACCCACGCCCGCGAGCACGGGAAATGAAATAAGGCCCGCGAGCCCGGTAAACGTGTTCGGAAAGATCACCGGCGATGCCGCAATCCTCAAGAATGTTAAGGACGGGGAAAAGGTCACTATCAGCGCGTTATAGAGCACCAGTTGGCGCGATGAGCTTTTACCAGGCTTTTATCAGGAAGGAGGCGAGGGGCATGTCCAAGGAAGCCGGGGAGGTCTTGCTTGTCATAGATATGTTGAACGACTTCATAGACCCCCGGGGCGCCCTTTATGTAGGCGATGAGGCCCGGGAGGTAGTCGGGCCCATAAGAAGGCGGGTAGAGCGGGCGAGACGCGAGGGCATCCCGGTCATCTACGTGTGCGACCGCCACCTCGAGTCCGACCCGGAGTTTCGGATGTTTCCGAAACATTGCGTGACAGGGACATGGGGAGCCGAGGTCGTGGCGGAGCTTGCGCCCGGGCCGGAAGACCGCGTGATCCCGAAGCGCCGCTACAGCGCATTCTTCCAAACGGATCTCGACCTCACGCTCCGGGAGCTCGGTGTGGGCCGCCTCGTAATCGCGGGGGTCTGCACAAACATATGCGACCTCTACACGGCCGCGGACGCCAGGATGCTGAATTACGAGGTGGTCGTGCCGCGGGACTGCGTCGCGTCCTTTGACCGCGCGGCGCACGATTTCGCCCTCTCCGAGATGGAGAGGACGCTGGGGGCCAAGATAGAGTAGAGGGTGGGGGCTCACTGGTTTTGGAGGAGCGCGCAGCACTCCACGTGCGCGGTCTGCGGGAACATGTCCACCGGCTGCACCTCGACCGCCTGGTAGCCGGCCTTCGCGAGGCGGGAAAGGTCGCGGGCGAGGGTCTCGGGATTACATGATACATAGATGATGCGCCGGGGGGCGAGGGCAACTATCCCTGAAATGGCGTCTTTCTCGCAGCCGGGCCTTGGGGGGTCGACAACCACTATGTCCACATTCCCCTCCCGCTGGCCGGGCTCTTCACGCGCTTCCCCTCCCGCATGACCCTCGAGCGCATTCTTCTTGAGGGCATTTTTCCCATTTTTTTCGAGAATACCTTTAATGCTCTTGCCCTTGAGCACGCCCTCAACTCTGCCCGTAATGAAGGTGCAATTGTGGAGCCCGTTGAGGGTCGCGTTTTCTATCGCGTTCCTCGTGGCGGTTTCAACTACCTCGATGCCGTATACATGACGAGCCCGCTGCGCCAGTAGGAGAGAGATGGTGCCGATTCCCGAATAGGCATCAAGCACCGTTTCTTCGCCTGTGAGGTTTGCATAGCCTAGTATTACGCCATACAAAAGCTCCGTTGCCGCGGGGTTCACCTGGAGAAATGATTCGGCTGAGACGCGGAACTCCAGCCCATGTATGTGTTCCGTGAGCCAGTCCCGCCCGAGGAGGAGGCGCGGCCCGGGGGCGCCCGGGTTGATGCTCGTGGCGAAGACCTTCCCGCCTACGTCTTCGATCACGCCCACGAGCCCAGGCACGAGCTCCACCAGTCTATGGGCTAGGTCGCCTATACTGGGAAGAGACTGCTCATGAAGAGGCCCCCCGTGGGTCACGAGCACCGCCAGGGCCTCCCGGCCGTCGCCCGAGGTGCGCGCAACGAGGTGGCGGAGAGCTCCACCGGAACCGGGGTTATATACTGGAACGCCCAGCCTCCGGACGAGATTGTTCAGCGCCTGGAATATCCTATTGTTTGTATGGCTCTGGATGATGCACTCGTCAAAATCGACGACTTCCCGCGTGCGGCGAGCATAGAATCCCGATAGGAAATCCGCGGGAGACCGGGGCCCGGACTGGTGGGGCCCGGACCCGGGGGATTCGTATGAGTATCTGGCCTTGTTCCGGTAGTGAAAGCGTTGCGGCGCGGGGAGGCAATCCTTGACGCTGGCATCTTTGATCTTCCCGATTCGCTCCAGGGCCTGTCTCACCCTGCGCGTCTTGTATTCCAGCTGGGCTTCATAGGATACATGCTGGAGCTGGCAACCCCCGCATTGGAAATAGACAGGGCACGGGGGCGGTACGCGGTCGCCCGATTCTTCAATGACCGAGAGGAGCTCGGCCTCGACGTATTTCCCCTTGTCCGCGATGACCCTCGCACGGACCACATCGCCCGGGGCGGCGTATGGGACGAATACTACACGGCCGTCCCTGCCCTGCCGGCCCACACCCTCGCCGGCGTGGTTCAGGTCATGGATTTCAAGCTCCAAAACGTCTCCCAGTCCCATTTCCATGATTCGATTTAGCCCGGGCCCTTCGCCTGAGCCTTTCCTCCCTCCGGATCGTGGCCTCCTTGAATTGGCGTATTTCTTCGTCACTCTCCACGATGATAGGTGGAACCCGCGTAGGCTTTCCCTCATCATCTAGTGCCACAAAGGTGAAATAGGCTGTATTCGTATGCCTGCGGGTTCCCGAGGTGAGGTCCTCGCCGTATACCTTGATCATTACTTCCATAGATGTGTTGCCTGTCCAGGTTACGGTGGCCTCCAGCACTACTACCTCGCCGACCTTGATGGGTTCCTGAAAGCTGATTCCGTCCACATAGACCGTCACGACGGGGCGATTGCAGTGGCGCGATGCTGCGATAGCGCCCGCTATATCCATCAGATGCATCACCTTGCCCCCGAGGATATTTCCAAGGGGGTTGGCATCATTGGGGAGGACGAGCTCCGTCATTACGACAGCGGATTCGCTGGGCCGTTTACCTCTATTAGTCATCATTCCCATGTTCTTTGCAACTCCCTCAACATCTTCCCCCAGAAGAATCCTGATCTTCCCCGGAGGGATCCTGGATTCAGATTGGACTCGGCCGGGGTAGATTCCGATCGCCTACTCGCCTACTGTATTTCGTTCCCATGTTATCCTATAGATCGGACATCGTCAAGATTTTATAATATTTATTACGCCCTGTTTGTCTAACATTTGCCGAGAAGTAGTACAATATTGCGATATAATATGTTTGTGCGGACTTCAGGGCACTAGAATAATAGCCCTAGAAATAATAGCCTTGGAGAATCCCCGAAAGGAGATGGGATTTCAGGTTGGTACGAATCGAGAATCTATCCGACACATTGCGACGCATTGAGGGGAGGGGCTATAAAGCGTATCAGGACATTCGTGGAGAGTATGCCTACAGGGACGCGAATCTCGAATTCATCCTCATCGTCGACCACGTCCAGGCCGACCCGTTTGCTCCTCCCAGCCGGATCAGGGTCCAGGTCCCGCAGCGGGTCGCGGGCTTCCCGCAGCGCTACCTCGAGAGCAAGATCCGGCGGGTGGCCCTATCGGACTTCCTGACCAGGAGCTTCGCGCTCGCTGCAAGGGCGAGGACAAAAACGAGCGGTCCCGGCGCAGGCCCCTGGGCAAGCTCGAGCCACGAGGCTGAGGTGGGCGTTCCAATAGGGGGCACCGGCAGGAGCGGGCAGGTTTCAATAGCCAGGTCCGGCCAGGAGATACTGGAGCGCAATTCCGTCCTGATAGATGAGAATATGGTGGAAGTCAGGTTCACCGTCGGGCTGCCAGCCGCGGGCCGGAGGATACTAGGCAGGGCGGCTCAGGCCATTTTTTTGGAGCTCTTACCCAGGATCGTAGCTGGGGCGCTGATATATAAGGCTTTGCCCGCTGAGTCGCTGGACAGGCACGTGAAGACGGCGGAAGATGCTGAGGCCCTCAGAGGCATGCTGGGTGAGAAGGGCCTGGTGGCCTTCGTCGGCAACGGGGCCATATTGCCGCGGCGAAGCGGGGTTGATGACAGGCCGCTGCCGGCGGAGAGGGCAATCCCATTTTCATCGCCACCATCCCTCGAGGTTGAATTCGATTTGCCCAACAGGGGACGCACCAGGGGCATGGGGATTCCCGAAGGCGTTACGCTGATAGTGGGCGGTGGTTACCATGGTAAGTCGACGTTGTTGAGGGCCATCGAACGGGGCGTCTACAACCATATACCCGGGGACGGGCGGGAGCTCGTGGTGACCTCGCCCCTGGCCATGAAGATCCGGGCCGAGGACGGCCGGGCCGTCACCAGGACGGATATAAGCCCATTCATCAAAGGCCTGCCGTTGGGCGGCGACACCCGGTCCTTTTCGACGGAGAATGCGAGCGGCAGCACATCGCAGGCCGCAAATATAATGGAGGCGCTGGAGGCGGGCGCGAAGGTGCTGCTGGTCGACGAGGATACCTCCGCTACCAACTTCATGATCAGGGACCGGAGGATGCAGGCCCTTGTCGCGAAGGCAAAGGAGCCCATAACGCCGTTCATCGACAGGATAGAGTCGCTCAAGGAGTCCGGGGTCTCTACCATACTCGTGCTGGGCGGGTCGGGCGATTACTTTGATGTGGCGGATACGGTCATAATGATGGATGAGTACAGGCCCGTCGACGTCACACGAAGGGCAAAGGATATAGCGCGTGAGCTCCAGACAGGCCGCATAAACGAGGCGGGCGAGGACCGCCCATTCCCGAGGCCGAGGGTCCCGGCCTCGCTCGGGCTCGGGGATATGGAGGGCCGCCGGTCGAAGGTGAAGGCCATGGGCACGGATGCTATCCGCCTTGGCCACGAGGAGATCGACCTTTCCTTTGTAGAGCAGGTGGTGGACGACGGACAGACCAGGTTTATCGCCGACGCCTTGAGATACCTGGGCAGGAAGCTCGTCAATGGCCGGTCGACGATTCCCGAGCTCATATCGAGACTCTGGGCCGTCCTCGAGCGGGAAGGCCTGGACGCGGTAGCCCCATATGTGCGGGGTGATTATTGCATGGCAAGGCCACTGGAGGTCGCCGCAGCCTTGAACAGATTGCGGACCCTGCAGATAAAGTAGGCACAATAGACACAAGTTGATGTTGATGCCCCCGCAATCAGGTT
Organism: Bacillota bacterium; assembly: GCA_013178415.1. NCBI lineage: Bacteria > Bacillati > Bacillota > Bacillota bacterium. The sequence continues at coordinate 11,473 of JABLXA010000010.1, forward strand.
TTTTTCAAGGTTTTTTCAAACCACTCGATTGACTTCTGGAGCACCTTTGATTCCCACTCCCGGGAGTTGTAGGTGTGGTCGGCGCCGGGAAGGATATAGACCTCGGCCTTCCCGCCGGCCCCTGTTATGGCCCGCTCAAATATCTCGCTGTGTGATACCGGGACGGTGGCGTCGGCGTCGCCGTGGACTATGAGAACGGGGGCCTTTGCTTTCTTTATTTCCTCATAAGGCTTGGCCCCGGCCAGGCCCAGCAAGAAATCCCTGCCCACAACATCTCCCTCGAGGTCTACCTCATTGAGCCGGCCATTGTTGTCAAGCTCCTGCAGCAGCTTCACATTGTCCGCGAAGAGTGGAACTCCGGCAAAATCGGCCACCGCTGACCAGAGGACCACCGACTTTACCCGCGGGTCCCTGCCCCCTACGCAGGCGGCCACGGCGCCGCCCATGCTCAGCCCGAGTATTCCCACCCTCCCGGGGTCGACCCCGTCCTGGCCGCACAGGAAGTCCAGGGCAGCTATGGCATCGGAAACCTCGCCTTCGAAGGTCATCTCGGAGAACTCGCCCTCGCTGTCACCGGAGCCCCTGAAGTCAAACCTCAAGGTCCAGATCCCCTTATTTGCCAGCATCTCAGCAAGTTTTACAAAAATCCGGTGCGCCTCAACCTTCTGGCCAGTAAAGCCGTGGAATAGGGCCACGCCCGGGGCCTTGCCGCTGGGTTCCCCTCCGCCAGGGCTCGAGTTGCCAGGCTTGTGCAAAACCCCTATGATCTTTTGTCCCTTATTTGAGAAGGTTACAGGGTCTCTCGTGGTGCGGGTCATAGTTTGGATCATCTATTCTGCTCCTTTCTTTCCTTATTATGTTCGACCATTGTGCCCTAAATCCTTCCCTAAATCCTCTATTCTAGTTTTACTCGCTACTTTTGCTCGGGTCTAGACTCTTCCACCCGTGGTTTCGCCCTGACCTTGCCCTCGGATTTCACCCTTAGACCTAATCTCGGGATCTCCACCTGTTCGTCCTTGGTAGCTCATCCTTGCCCATTCCTGGCATCTTCATTTTGTCCCTCCCCCCTTGACATGCCGGGTGGGGTGCGGGAGAATGAAAGAAGCAGGAATCAAGCAGGCAGCGAGAATTCGGCGGGCAGACGGTTAGATTGGAGCAGATTTTCATGGTGCTCCGGAAATAGGTAAGGCGGGTAAGATGATGGCGAGGGCGAGTAACAAGTAAGAGGAGGGGAAAGGGATAAAGACGATGGATCCCAGAGGAACCCCTTTTGGAGAAGCGAAGAAAACACTTTTAGAAACGCTTTTAGATGAAATCGACAAGAAAAGAGCGATCATAGATAGCCACAGGCCCCTTCCGGAGGCCGTTGTTCGAAAGTTGAAGGAGTATCTTGATGTGGAGTGGACGTATACGAGCAACGCCATCGAAGGGAGCACCATAACCAGGCAGGAAACCCTGGTCATCCTGAAGCATGGGCTTACCGTAAGGGGTAAACCGCTTGTGGAACACCTCGAGGTTGTCAACCATAAGGCCGCTATAGATTTCGTCGAGGGCCTCGCGAAGAGTGATGTCCCTATTACAGAACTTGAGATACGACAGATCCATTCACTGATCCTTAAGGGGATAGATGATGACAATGCCGGGAGGTACCGGACCCATCAGGTTTACATATCGGGCTCAAAGTACGTTCCTCCCGACCCTGTGGATGTCCCGGTTCGTATGAGGGAGTTTGCCGCCTGGCTCAGCAAGGCTAGGTCAGGCATTCATCCGGTTGAGTGTGCGGCCCTTGCACATCTTGAGCTTGTACGTATTCACCCTTTCATGGATGGCGATGGAAGAACTGCAAGGCTTCTCATGAACCTCATCCTGATGCGGCACAGCTACCCCATCGCTATCGTAAGGCCGGAAGATAGGCTTGGATACTACGACGTTCTAGAAGGAGCAGGGGAGGGCAATAAGGAAGATTTTGTTATTTTGATGGCAACCGCCGTGAACAAGATGGCGGATATCTACGTCAAGGCGATAGGTCAGAGATAGGTCAGAATGGGGATGCATATGCAGGCAGAGACTCCAACTGAACAGGCATGTATAGGGCAGGCATATGTGCTGGAGATTTATGAACGTCTCCTGGGCCACTTTGGGCCCCAGCACTGGTGGCCGGGGGAAACCCCATTCGAGGTCGTGGTGGGGGCTATTCTCACCCAGTCGGCCGCATGGCGAAATGTGGAGAAGGCGATCTCCAACCTCAAGGCGGAAGGTTATCTGTCCCTGGATGGGATCCTTGGCCTGCCGGAGGCGAGGCTTACGGCGCTCATCCGGCCGTCGGGCTATTACAACGCGAAGGCGCGCAAGCTCAAGGCCTTCTGTTCATTTCTCGCGGAGGCCTATCAGGGGAGTCTGGAGGCTATGTGCGCGAGGCCTCTCGATGAGGTCCGGGCCGAGCTGCTCAATGTCTATGGCATCGGCCGGGAAACCGCCGATTCGATCTTGCTCTACGCCTGTGGGCTGCCGACATTTGTGGTTGATGCATACACGAGGAGGATATTTGAGCGGCTCGGACTCATTGGGCCCCGGCGGGGTTACGAGGAAATTCGCCGGTTCTTCATGGATAGGCTCCCGGCCTCGGTCCCTCTTTTTAATGAATATCACGCCCTGCTCGTCGCCTTGGGGAAGGACATCTGCCTCTTGAGGAAGCCAAGGTGTGAGAGCTGCCCGCTGAACTCCATCTGCGATAATTATGCTTCCTCTGCTTCCGCAGCGGCAAGCGCAGCGCCACATCAGGCGATAGCAGGAGTTTAAGGCGGGATTGAGAATGGGGGTTGAATCGTGGGTGCAGATCTAGGCAAGAACGTCTTGATAACGGGCGCCTCGTCGGGCATCGGAGCGGCCACCGCGCTTCTCCTGGCGCGCGAGGGCTATAATGTCTGGGGCACAACGCGCAGGCTGGACAAGCTAGCGACCCTGCCCGAGGAGCTACGCCGCCGGGTTTCGTTTGTCGAGATGGACGTCACGGATCAGGCTTCTGTAGATCGCGGCGTGGCTGAGGTCCTCCGCCAGGCTGGCCAGATAGACATTCTGATTAATAACGCGGGTTATGCCATCTATGGGCCGGTGGAGGAAGTGCCCATGGAACTCGCCAAGGCACAGTTCGAAACAAACGTCTTCGGGGCGCTCCGCGTTATCCAGGCCGTTGTCCCGGCCATGCGGGAGCGGCGCAACGGCCTCGTGATCAATATGAGCTCCCTCGCAGGCAAGCTGGTTATCCCATTCCAGGTCCACTATGCAGCCAGCAAACACGCGATCGAGGCTTTCACCGAAGGCCTCCGCCAGGAGCTGCGGCCGTTTGGGGTCAAGGTGGCGGCCATCGAGCCTGGCGACATCAATACTAACTTCAACAACGCCACCCAGTTTGGGCAGAGGAGCGACTCGCCCTATAAGCGGTGGACGGATGCCAGCTGGCGCACGATCGACGTCAATTTGCGCAGGGCCCCGGGGCCCGAGGTTGTTGCACGCAAGGTGCTGGCTGTGGTGCGAAGAGCGCAGAGGTCTAATCCGGCAACGCGCTATCCCGCGGGCGATTTCATGTCCACAAAGTTTCCATTTCTGGTCCGTTTCCTGCCTGACAGTGTGCGGGAATTCGCCATCCGCGTTTTCTACGGGATTAATTTCCGTTAAGTTGAGAGCGGATGGGATAATTGTTTCTTGGAGAGGGAGTCACTTGAATCTGGTAATCGTTGGGGATAGCCTCACCCAGGGCGTTCCTGGGTGTTCGTATGTTTCCATTCTTGAACGCATGTTACCTTCATTCTCCATCATCGCCCTGGGGCTCGGCGGCGATACACTGCTGGGAATCTCGCACAGGGCTGTAGCCTACCTGTCCGGGGCCGGAGAGGGAGCGGTGCCTGTGCCGGAGGTGATGGTGGTCGAGGCAGGCGCAAACGATATCCTGATGCCGCTCCTCGAACCCCGGGGAATGGGGTGGGAGGGCCTCGGGAGGAAGCTCAGAGCAAGAGGGAGCCTTCCCACATTTGACCCTTCGGAGTTTGGGGCGTTATACAGGAAAACCGTTGACCGGATTCTCGAGGCGGGGGTCCGCAAGGTTGTCGCGGTCACCATCGCATGCCTGGGAGAGGTGCCGTCGAGCCCTTCCAACAGGTTGCGCGACGCATTCAACGCCGAGATCCGCAAACTGGATACAGGCACCGGCATCGCAGGTAAAGATCATGTGAATGCTGATATCGATATGGTGAACGCTATGGTTAGCCCGAAGAACCCGGAGGCCGTCAGCGCGCGCCCCTGTCCGCCCGCTGGTCTACCCGGCTCCTACGTTGCGGTGGCGGATACGGCTGCGGAGTTCGATCGCTATCTCATCAATTCCGCCGGCAGCTCCAGCTCCTACCTGTTGGACTCCTTTACAGCGCTGACACTGGACGGGCTCCAGACCAGCATCCCGGGGATCGCGGATAATCTGAGCAAGGAGAGGGGCTTGAGACTGACCGTCGATGGTGTTCATCTCAATAGCCGGGGCGCGGAGATATACGCCAGGTGCATTGCGGGCCGGGTGTTACCTTCCCCTTAAATTTTGATCTTACATGAGACCAAAGACGAAAGCCCCGGAATTCACCCTGGGAAGGGTGTCAGGAAGTATAGATGCTAGGGCCGGGCAATATAGGTTGTATGGGTATCCTGCAAGAGTATTCCTTGCCTCTATTGGATGTTAATGGTATACTATTAACGAACCTTCTTGATGGGAAAATATAATTAGTGGAACGACTGGAGGTGGGGTGGATGAAAAGAAATAGCAGATTACTCGAACGTATAGTTCTAGATCCTAAAATTATGACCGGAAAACCGATTATCAAGGGGACACGGTTAACCGTTCAATATATTCTGGGGTTATTGGCTCACGGAGCTAGTATTGAGGAGATTTTGCAGGAATATGAGGGGTTAACCCGGGAGGATATCCAAGCCTGTCTTCTATTTGCAACGGAAGCGCTTGATGATAGCACCTTCATGCCGCTGACAGCGGGGGCGCTATAAATGAGGTTTCTTGTAGACGAATGTGTTGGCCCCGTAGTCGCTAAATGGCTTCGAGAACATCATCATGACGTTTTTTCAGTCTACGAGGAGGCGCGAGGTTCAGAGGACGAAGCTATTCTCAAAAAAGCTGTTGATAGTGACCGCATCTTGATCACGAATGATAAGGATTTCGGGTCTCTCGTTTTTCGAGAGGGGAAAAAACATAGTGGTGTGATCCTTTTGCGGTTGGAAGACGAACGTGCTGCTAATAAGATAGCTGTGTTGCGCAGCTTGATCGAACGGTACGCTCAAAGGCTCGATGGGAATTTTGTCGTGGCAACTGAAACAGCTGTCCGATTTGTTACCCAGCTACGCTAACGAAGCATATCTTGTACTGCCCTTGCCTCTATTTTTATGCCCCTTTAATAAGATTATAGGCGAGTTAAATCTATATGGGATAGAGTGAATTGGCAGGCGCCAGGCTAATAATGCCTGGCGCCTGCCAATTCACTGAACGATGTTCACGTCTTGCTTTTGAGACCCCACCCGCATCGTGTGGGGTTCTTTCTCGACTGTTCCGCGCTTACACTTAGCTCTCCATAATTTAGTTAGAGTTTGCAGCCAGCATTTACACCAACCTTAACCCTGCGCCAGGCGCTGGTACTGGGCGATCCTGGCCTGCGCATCCTTTTCCGCCTTGGAGTAGAGCTCCTCAGCGCGCTCGGGGAATTGCTTCTTCAAGCTAGCATAGCGGACCTCGCCCATCAGGAACTCGCGGAAGCTGCCCGTCGGCGCCTTGGAGTCAAGCGTAAATGGATTCTTGCCTTCTTCCGCGAGAACGGGATTGTAGCGGTATAGCGGCCAGTAACCGGCCTCTACGGCGCGCTTGCCCTCCCGCTGGCTCAGGCTCATGTTTATCCCGTGATTGATGCAAGGCGCATAGGCTATGATCAACGATGGGCCACGGTATCTTTCCGCCTCCATGAGCGCCCTCACCAGCTGGGCCGGGTTGGCGCCCATGCAGACCGAAGCTACATAGACGTAGCCGTAGGACATGGCCATCATGCCCAGGTCTTTCTTGCGGGTGCTCTTGCCCGCCGCTGCGAATCTCGCCACGGCGGCGGTGGGCGTTGCCTTCGAAGACTGCCCGCCGGTATTTGAATAGACCTCGGTGTCGAGCACCAGGACGTTTACATCGGCGCCGGAGGCGAGCACGTGGTCCAGCCCGCCGTATCCGATGTCATAGGCCCACCCGTCCCCGCCGATGATCCAGACCGACTTCTTCACCAGGTAGTCGCTGAGCTTGTTGATCTCCTCGAGGATGGCCCGGGCCTCTCTACTCGCAGCGGGCAGCTCTCGCCCGAGAAGCGTCCGGATCTTATCCGCCGCCATGCGCGATTTCTCGGCGTCGTCCTTGCTGTCGAGCCATTCCTGGAAAGCGGCTCTAAGCTCGCCGGAAATCCCGTCCTGCCCCTGAAGGACCATACCCATGAGCTCGGCAAGCCTATCCGTGCGCTGGGCTATAGCCAGGGCCATGCCGTAGCCGAATTCGGCGTTGTCCTCAAACAGGGAGTTAGCCCACGCCGGCCCATGCCCCTCGCTATTTACAGTATAGGGGCACGTTGGGGCGCTGCCGCCGTAGATGGAGGAACAACCCGTGGCGTTGGCGATGACCATGCGATCCCCGAACAGCTGCGTGACCAGCTTGACGTACGGGGTTTCGCCGCAACCGGCGCACGCCCCCGAGAACTCGAAGAGCGGCTGCCTGAACTGGCTCCCCTTGACCGTGTCGGGCTTGAACGGGGCCGCTACCTGCGGTAGCTTATCTGCAAATTCGTAGTTGGCGACCTCCGTTTCAACGACCTCTTCCAACGGCTTCATGACAAGGGCCTTCTGCTTCGCCAGGCAGACATCCACACAATTGCCGCAGCCCGTGCAGTCGAGGGGCGAGACCTGAATTCTATACTGGAGCCCGGCCGCCTCTTTACCGGTGGCCGCTTTGGTTACAAAGGCCTCAGGCGCGCCCGCCAGGTCCTCTGGCTTGGCAAGATACGGACGAATGGCCGCATGCGGGCAGACAAAGGAGCACTGGTTGCACTGGATACAATTCTCCGGCAGCCATACGGGCACGGTGATTGCGATCCCGCGCTTCTCATATTTTGTGGTGCCGGTCGGCACGGTCCCGTCAGGGCTGAATGCGCTCACCGGCAGGTCGTCGCCCTTGAGGGCTAGGACAGGCTTTACTACCTTCTGCACATACTCCGGCACGCTTGAATCCGCGTCTGAAGCCGCGGCCGCCTCATCCACGGCGCCCGCCCAGTCGGCAGGGTAGTGAATCTCCTCCAAGGCCTCGATCGCCCGGTCTACTGCTGCCCAGTTCATGTTGACGACCTTATCGCCCTTCCTGCCGTAGGTCTTCTTGATAGCATCCTTGATATATCTAATCGCGTCTTCGGCAGGGATAACGTTGGCGATCTTGAAGAACGCGGCCTGCATGATAACGTTGATTCGCCCGCCGAGCCCTACTTCGCTTGCGATCTTGACGGCGTCGATATTATAGAATCTCAGTTTCTTCTCAGCTATAGTCCGCCTCATGGAGGCCGGGAGCTTGGTATTCATATCCTCCGCGCTCCAGCCGGAATTCAACAGGAAGATCCCACCCTGTTTGATACCCTCCAGTATATCGTAACGTGTCACATAGGAGGGATTGTGACAGGCGATCAGGTCGGCCTGGTCGATCAGGTAGGGCGCCTGAATCGGCGTATGGCCAAAGCGCAGGTGTGAAATGGTGATGCCACCCGATTTCTTTGAGTCGTACACGAAGTAGCCCTGGGCATACATGTCCGTATGATCCCCGATAATCTTGATCGAGTTCTTGTTGGCGCCCACCGTTCCATCCGAGCCGAGGCCGAAGAACTTGCACCTGAAAACGCCCTTGGGTGAAGCGTCGATGTATTCGCGCACCGTTAGAGAGCTATCGGTGACGTCATCGATGACCCCCACAGTGAAGTGATTCTTCGGTGTGGATGTCGCAAGATTATCATAAATAGCCTTAACCATTGAAGGCGTAAATTCTTTTGAACCAAGGCCGTAACGGCCCCCGACGATCAACGGGGTCTCCCCTCGCTCAGCAAACACAGTGCAAACATCCTGGTAGAGCGGCTCGCCCAGCGAGCCGGGCTCCTTCGTCCGGTCCAGCACGGCGATGCGCTTGCAGGTGCTGGGGAGGACCTTGAGGAAGTGCCCCGTCGAGAAGGGACGGTAGAGGCGAACTTTAATCAGCCCGACCCTCTCGCCTTTATCTACAAGGTAGTTTACGGTCTCCTCGACCGTATCGCAGCCCGAGCCCATGCATACGATCACTCTCTCTGCATCCGGAGCGCCAACGTAATCGAATAACCTGTACTGGCGGCCGGTCAGCCCGCTCACTTGCTTCATAACCTCTTCCACAATTCCGGGTGTGGCCAGGTAGTATGGGTTGGATGCCTCGCGACCCTGGAAGTAGATATCCGGGTTCTGCGCTGTCCCGCGCTGGTGCGGGTGCTCGGGATTCATGGCCCGCCTGCGGAACGCCTCGACCGCCTCCATGTCGACCAGCTTTGTGATTTCATCGTAATCGATCACGTCGATCTTCTGAACCTCGTGGGAGGTCCTGAAGCCGTCGAAGAAGTGGAGGAATGGGACGCTGGCCTTTATCGCCGAGAGGTGAGCCACCAGGCCGAGGTCCATAACCTCCTGTACGGATGCTGAGGCCAGGAGCGCGAAACCGGTCTGGCGCGTGGCCATGACATCGGAATGGTCTCCAAAGATGGAGAGGGCGTGAGTGGCGAGGGACCGGGCCGATACGTGAAACACGCCCGGCAAGAGCTCCCCGGCGATTTTATACATATTTGGAATCATTAGCAGCAAGCCCTGAGACGCCGTGAAGGTGGTAGTAAGGGCGCCCGCGGCCAGAGAGCCGTGAACTGCACCGGCGGCTCCCGCCTCTGATTGCAGCTCTGTAATCCTTAAAGGTTGACCGAAAACATTCTTCCGGCCATGGGCGGCCCACTCGTCGCAGACCTCGGCCATCGGCGAGGAAGGGGTGATGGGGTAGATCGCGGCCACCTCGCTCAGCGCGTATGCTACATGCGCGGCGGCCGTATTCCCATCAATAGTTTCCTTTTGCATCGCTATCATTCATCTCCTTGATGAGAATTGTATTTTATGGCCAGTTTCTCAGGCCGAACATAGAGCCATGATAGAGCCATGCTACCTCTAACTATAATATACTTAATGTGTGGTTAAGTCAATTTTAACTGGGGCATAATCTTAACTTGTGATATAAACTCCCATATTGCTACCAGAGGCTGGGCATGCTGCCCCATGCAGCATATCTTTGAAAAATGTGCTGCACTACGCAGCATGTTCTGGCGGGATGTGCTGCAATCTGCAGCATGGTGAGAATCTACAGCACGGTGAGGGATAGGGGGTACTTAGATCCTGGCAGTAATATGGAGATTTATATCGTAAGTTGAGAACCAAGACAATGAACACTTGCCTCTTAAGCGCTAAAGCGCTATACTCATGATGAGGTGATTTCCCTATGGCGCGAAAAATAAGTGTCTATGTGGATGAGGAGTTCCACAAGGCTCTCAAGGCCGCTGCGAGCCTTCAGGGTTTGTCCTTATCTGAATTCATGATACGCGCGACGCGTCGCGCGTTGAAGGCTCCCGACCGCAAAGCTGTAGCCGCGAGGATGGACGCAATTCGCGGCTTAATAGGTACAAGGTTCTCGGCTGACGAGATCAGAGCCATGCGGGAGGAGGGGCGCCGCAGTTGACGGAATCCGTGGTGGTAGACGCATCCGTGGCTCTATCGTGGGTGCTTCCTGGAGAGGATACTCAGGACGTCATCAAGTTGCGAGACAGGGCGGCCGACAAGCCAGGTATCTCGCTCTTTGTGCCTCCGACCTTCTGGTACGAAGTTGCGAACGCTCTTTGGGTGGCTACGCGCCGGCAGAGGATAACACCGGAAGTTGCCGGGGAAGCCCTGAGTGTCTTGCGCGACTTTCTTTTTGAGGAATGGGCACCCGACCCGGCCGCTTGTTTGGGCATGGCTCTGGAACAAGAGATTTCAGTGTACGATGCTGCGTATCTTCAGATCGCTACGGACACCCGCAGTCTCCTGTGGACAGTCGACCGGCTTCTCCTTCAGGCAAGTAGGCGACTGGGCCTGAGGACAGAGCCACTCGAGCGAGTCTAAGGACACGGGGATCCCCCCTGGGCAACCGGTCGCCGGGCACGAAGTCCGCCAGGCGCGACCCCCTGTCCCTTGCCAGTCCAGCAGCAAGCCAATGCGGTGCGGCGGGGACTGGCCGCGCTCAGACCGCCTGGTCGTCGACATAGGCTCCGATAAATTGGCTATTGTAAAGATCGGCGTAGAATCCCCCCTTGGCGAGCAACTGTTTGTGGTTGCCGGTCTCGATGATGCTGCCGTTATTCATCACCAGGATCAACTCCGCGTTGCGGATTGTGGAGAGCCGGTGAGCGATGACGAAACTCGTCCGGCCCTTCATCAGCTCCGCCATGGCCTTTTGGATGTAGACCTCGGTTCTCGTGTCGACGCTGCTGGTAGCTTCGTCGAGAATGAGGATGGCCGGATCGGCCAGGAACGCCCGGGCGATGGTCAGCAACTGCTTCTCGCCCTGGGAGATGTTGGAGGCCTCCTCATTCAGGATGGTGTTGTAACCATCGGGGAGAGCCCTGATAAAGTGGTCGGCCTGCGCCGCCCTGGCCGCCCTCACGATCTCCTCGTCGGTGGCGCCCTCGCGGCCGTAGGCGATGTTGTCCCGGATAGTGCCGTTGAAGAGCCAAGTATCCTGCAGCACCATGCCAAAGAGCCTGCGCAGTTCGCCGCGCTTCAGATCCCTGATGTCGACGCCGTCGACGGTGATCCTGCCGCCGTCTATCTCGTAGAAACGCATCAGCAGGTTGACGAGCGTGGTCTTGCCCGCGCCGGTCGGGCCGACGATGGCGATGGTCTGCCCTGGTTTGACCTCGATATTCAGGTTCTCGATCAATGGGTGGTCTTCCTTGTAGCTGAACCTGACGTTTTGGAATTTGACCTCGCCCCGCGGGGACAGGATCGTTGTGGCCCCGGCGGCATCGGGAATCTCCTCTGACTCGTCGAGCAGCTCAAAGACACGCTCGGCGGAAGCCACCGTCGACTGAAGGATATTCACGATATTGGCCGTTTGCGCGATGGGCATGGTGAACATCCTCTGGTACTGGATGAATGCCGTGATATCGCCGAGCTCAATCCCTCGTTTGGTGACCATGATCCCACCGACGACGCAGATCAGCACGTAGCCGATGTTATTTATGAAATTCATCAGCGGGAAAATGATTCCGGAGACGAACTGCGCCCGCCAACCCGCGTTGTAGAGTCGTTCGTTGATCTGGTTGAATTTATCAATCGCCTTGCCCTCGTGTCCAAAGGCCTTGACGATCTTGTGACCGGTATACATCTCCTCCACGTGGCCGTTTAGCAAGCCGAGCTCCCGCTGCTGCGCCGCGAAGTTCTTCTGCGAAAATCTGGCGATCATTGCCGTCGCGAAGAAAGAAAGCGGGAGTGTCAGGAGGCAGATCAGCGTCAACAACCAACTGATGGTGAACATCATGATGATGGCACCGATGATGCCGACGAACGAGTTGATAAGCTGCGCCAGGCTCTGCTGCAAGGTCATGCTGATGTTATCGATGTCGTTCGTCATCCGGCTCATTATCTCGCCGTGCGTGCGCCCGTCAAAGAATTTCAGCGGCAGGCGGGCGAGCTTGTCATTCATATCCCGGCGCATGGCAAAAACAGTTTTTTGGGCCACGCCCGCCATGGTATATTGCGTCACATAGCTGAAAAGCGCGCTTGCAGCATAGAGCCCGATCAACCACAGGACGATATGCCCAATATACTGGAAATCCACGCTGGCGGGCAACCCCATGAATCTCATCCCGAATGTTCGTCCCAGGCTGGTGATGGCCCTCCCCATGATCTTGGGGCTGATAATGCTGAGCACTGTGCTGGCAATAGCGGCCGAAAGCACGATCAGCAGCCGCGGCCACAAGGGCTTCAGATAAATGACCAATCTCTTCAACGTGCCCTTGAAGTTCTTGGCTTTTTCCACCGGCCGGCCGAAACCGTGCCCGCCGCCGAAGCCTCCCCTGCCGGGTCTGAAGCCGCCGGGCCCCATCGGCCCCGTTGGTCGTTGTTGTTCCATGTGATCCCTGCTCATGTGGTCTCCGCTCATACGATCTCCACTCATGCGATCTCCTCCTCGGACAGCTGCGAGGAGACGATCTCGCGATAGACCTCGCAGGTTTTCAAGAGCTCTTTATGGGTGCCGATACCGGCGACCCTGCCTTCGTCCAGGACGACGATCCGGTCCGCGTCCATGACCGTGCTGACCCTCTGGGCCACGATCAGCACCGTGGCATCGGCCGTTTCCCTTTTCAGCGTCCCGCGCAGCCTGGCATCGGTCTTGAAGTCGAGGGCGGAAAAACTGTCATCGAAGATGTAGATCTCGGGCCTCCTGATCAGCGCGCGGGCGATGGCAAGCCGCTGTTTCTGTCCGCCCGAAATGTTGGTCCCACCCTGGGCGATCTCGGAGTCGAAGCCATCCTTCATCTCGGAGATGAAATCCAGGGCCTGGGCGATCTCCGCCGCACGCCGGACTTCTTCATCGGTAGCATCTTCCTTGCCGTACCTGATATTGTCGGCAACCGTGCCGGAGAAAAGCACGGCCTTTTGAGGCACGAAGCCGATCTTGGCCCTCAATTCTTCCTGGGCCATCTCCCGGACATCCACCCCATCCACCAGGACGCTGCCGCCGTTGACATCGTAAAAACGCGGGATCAGGCTGACCAGCGTCGATTTGCCCGAGCCTGTGCCGCCGATGATGGCGGTGACCTCACCCGGGCAGGCGCGGAAGGAAACATCTCTGACGGCGGGTTCCTCTGCGCCGTGATAGCTGAAGGTCACATCGCGAAATTCTACATAGCCCTTCTTGCTGTCCCCGCTCCTGGTCACCGCCGGGTCGTTGATCTCGGGCTCGATGGCCAGTACCTCGTTGATCCTGGCTGCGGAGGCCTGGGCCCGGGGAATCATGATGAACAGCATCGAGGCCATAAGGAGCGAGATCATGATCTGCATGGCGTATTGGAAAAACGCCATCATGTTGCCGATTTCCAGGGTTCCGTGGTCGATGCGGATGCTGCCGAACCAGATAATGGCGACCATCGTGAAGTTCATGACCAGCATCATGGTCGGCATCAAGAGGGCCATCAGCTTGTTGGCCCTGATGGAGGTCTCGGTCAGGTCGAGGTTGGCCTCGTGGAAACGCCTTTTCTCGTGGTCAGTGCGGTTGAAAGCCCGGATGACTCTGATGCCCTCGAGGTTCTCTCGCACGATCAGGTTTATCCGGTCGATCTTTTTCTGGATGGTTCTGAAAAGCGGCAGGCCCTTACAGGCGACGAAGATGACTATGGCCGCGAGGATAGGCAGGACAACGGCCAAGACCCAGGCCAAACCCCTATCCTTCGATAGGGCCATGATGATACCACCAATGCACATGATGGGGGCGCTGATCATCATCCGCATCATGACCATAGTGACCATTTGGATCTGGGTGACATCATTGGTGTTCCTGGTAATGAGGGAGGGGGTGCCGATCCTGTCGAATTCGTGCAGTGAAAACCTCTCCACATGGGTAAATATCCTGCTGCGCAATATCTTGCCAAAGCCCATGGCCGTCTTGGCCGACAAGAAGGCTGCCACAATCGAGCAGATGGTCCCTCCCAGGGCGACAAGCAGCATCAGCCGGCCGATTCTCCAGATGTAACCTACATCGCCTTTCATGATCCCGGTATTGACGATATCCGACATCAAGGTCGGGAGGTACAGCTCGGAAAGCGTCTGCAGGAATACGAGACTTATAATAGATGCGATCTGGATCCGGTATGGTTTGAGGAATTTGAATAACTTGATCATAATACACCATCTCTCTAGTCGGTCGCAGTAGTGAAGATGCGCGCATAATCAATCCAAGCGATGATTAATCCAAGCCAGATTTCATAGCCAGGGTTCATTTACTCTGCCTAACCTTTATCTTCCTTATCCTGGCGCTCAACGGACATTCGAAACAATTTCTCCAGGCTGTTCACCTGTTCGCTCAACCTCGCCAGCAACCCGCTGACCGCCTCGGCCTTGATCATCACCAATCCGTGGCCGCCAAAGCCTCCACCCAGCACCAGCATCTTGTCGCCAGGCTTGATCCCTTGAGCCTCCCTGGCTTGTTGGGGGATGACTACCTGCCCGCGTTCACCGACGGTTACGGCGCCATAAAAAATCGGTTCATGCCCAGTCATGATTTACCTTCTTTCGTGAAATGGATCATTCGATCATTCATATATGAATAGTATGATAGTACATGTTGGAGAGCGGAGCAAGGGTGAGATTTTCACGTTTTCACCGATGGAACCGAGATCAGCCGCGTTGAAAACGCCTTGCCGTTTCACGTCACGCGTTAGGGCCCGAATGCTGACGTACATCACTCTCTTTGCCTTTCCCGTGATGTACATCATTATTCGTCTCGCATCACCCGTTCTGTACGTCACTTGTTCCCTCGGAACCGTTCCCCACAGAAATCCTCATGGCCAATGACTGATGTACATCACGCTTTCGGGGTGAAGGCTGACATATATCACGATTCTATGCCCACCCGTTCCCTATCTCACTTGTAGCAGATACCATACGACCCATATCATTGTTTCCCATCCACGGCTTTGACTTTGACTATCTCATCTTCTATACTGTAAGGGATGATCTCGTTGAGATCCGGAGGATACTCCACGGAAAACGAAAATACGACTTTCTTCCTTGAGTTGGAGATAATTATATAGACATATCTGATTCATTAAGCTGAAAAAGAACAGAATAATATCTGATACTTAACAGGGATTTTGAGCTGGTATAACGCTGGTATAACGCAAGGCGGTTGAGGAGATATTGCCTATCGGACGTCACGGTATAAAAACGGCAAGTTTTGGGGTGTGCGCCCGGCGACTTAGGCTGGCAGAAGGTGTGCGCCTGCGACGGGAGCATTTCGGCGGGCTGGCGTTCCAAATGACTACCGGTACGACCGTTGATCTCGATCGGGAAGCCTTCACTTTGATCTCCGACGTGCAGGCAGAAGGAATAATCAGCGAAGATGCTTTGCTGATGCGCTGGGGCGCAGCCGCTAATTCCCGCACGGCGTCTCCAGCCACAACCAGAGAAGTGATATGGCGGCTCCTGGAATTAGGCGTTCTCCGGGAGGTGGCTTCCCCTTTCGCCCAAATCGAGAGCAAAGCGCCGGGGAGCACGAATCTTCCCCAAGGTGAGGGCGCGAATACCCTGAGCGGAACCTGGCCAGAGGGGTCACAGCTGAGTGCGCCCGAAACCGTGCATTGGGCGCTTACTTATCGCTGTGAGGCGAATTGCCCTGATTGTTATGCCACTCGCCATAGGAAGCGATTCTCCAAGGAATTAGACACCAGGGAAGCTATGCACGTGATGGAACGGATTGCCGCCTGGGGTGTTTTTCAGCTCGCCTTTGGCGGCGGAGAGCCTTTGCTCCGTCGTGACCTGACAGAGCTGGCAGCGTATGCGCGAGGAATCGGCTTTGTTGTCCATCTTACTACTGGGGTGGAAGAGATAGATGACTTGACCTGGCGAAAGTTGGCCCGGGGGGTCACCACTGTCCAAATCGGGGTCAAACCGGAGCGACTGCTGGCGCAACCGCTGGAGGAGGTGGCACGATTGCAGCGTTTAGTGGTGGGGGCGAAGGAAGTCGGCCTGCCAGTTGGCGCGAATCTTATGCTCTCAGCGTCGGTAATGCGAAATTTCCTAGATTTAGTCCTCAGGCTTACGGAAGCGGGATTTATGCGCTTTACCCTCCTTCGCTATAAACCGCCTGCGTCTGCCACGCGCTGGCGGACAGAAAATCCAACGCCTGAAGCGATGGGCGCCTTTGAAAAGAATCTGCCGAAAATCCTGGCGCGCCAAGGCCGGGCGCTACAATGGCGGATTGACTGTGCGCTCGGTTTTCTCCAGCGCCGTCTGGCGCCCGTGCAGGCCTTGGTCGCCGGGATTCGGGGTTGCGCGGCGGCGAGTCGGATTGTTGCCCTCGCGCCGGACGGCTCTGTTTTTCCCTGCTCACAGCTGGTCGCTCCAGCTCTGTTGGCCGGTAATATCTTGGCCGATGAGCCGACGCGGCTCTGGGCGGAAGCAATTCCGTTGCAGAGATACCGGGGTTTCAGGGCGACGGACGAGTTTATGCAGAGCGCGTGCGGTATCTGCGGGGCCAGGGAGCAGTGCGGCGGCTGCCGGGCCCTGGCTGAAGATGCCCTTGGGGGCGATAGCGGCTGCCCGGGACCTCTTTTCCCGCCCCGGACGCAACCGGGGGGAGGCGGATGATTGACCTACGGGAATACTGCGGTTATCCTCTCTGGTTGATCGAGAATCTAGAAAGGGAACCTCAAGAGAGTTCAAGTGCTTATGATTGAGGAGGGAATTGTTGGTGAAGATCATCAGTGTCCGGAAAGGTTTTACCGCTGATCATAGTTCCACCTCATACGAGTTTCTGGCGATTGACCGTCCTTTGGACCCGCAAGCAAGGAGCGCCGTTGCTAGCCTCTCGCGGCGGGCGAGACCCACATCTCGGCGGGTTAGTTTTGTCTACAATGTGGACGGCTATGATATCCCTGGTGGATGGGAAGCCTTAATGGAGAAATATTACGATGTGATGTATATGGAAAGTTACGGCTGGTGGTTGCTGGCCATGGCCTTTAACGCTTCCCCTGGACAGCGGCAGGCATTAAAGGAATATGCCTTTGACGGGGTTGAGGACTTAGGCGTCGAGATTCTCACGCGAGGTAACAGGGTGATCGTGGCGATTCATTGCCAACTTGAGGAGGGCTTTGCGCCAGACGAAGGCTGGGAGGCCTATGACGAAGATCCTGACGAGGAAGAGGAAGAAGGTAATGGTGAGGATGGGGATGAGGATGAAGACCACGGGGAATCGGTAGCCAGAAATAAGGCAGAGCAAGTGGTTGTGGTCGAGACCGATAATTACCTTCTTAATCTATTAGGACAAATCCGCCGCCAGCTTATGGCCGGGGACTATCGCGCCCTCTATGCGGTTTGGGAAAAGTACCGCTATTATGATGACGAGGAGGGAGAGAGCGAGGACGAGGCCGAAGGGGAGAAAGAGGAAGGACCTCCAGTGCCGCCGGAGAAGGAAACTGGCAAGCAAGTCATCTCGGCCCTACGTGATTTATTAGTAGTGCCTTAGTCAAAGGCTTATCCGATGTGTTGAAAGAAAAATGCAGCAGTACCCATCAGACCGCGTCGTTCATATGCTTTGCCTCAGGATTGCACTCCGTAAGGAATAAAGCCATATTGGGGAAAGTGTTGGTCAAAAGCCACGGCCTTGGTTATACCTAACCGCTCCATAGCTGCAAAGGTGGTTGCATCGGTGTAGGAAAAGGCCTTGTCGCGGTAAGTAAATATGATTACCCTGGCTTTCTCTTCGTCTTCTTCTGTGATTCGTTCCACAGGCCAACATAGCCCCTTTAACCAGCCCCTAGCTATCTCTGGGCCTAGTCTACTCATGAGCAAGGCATGACACTCAGCAACAATGAAATTCGTAATTACCACCGCGACCTGGTGCTTCGCCAACTCTCTGAATAGGGATATGGCCTGTTGATGGAAGCCGTCGGACCGGTCCAACAACGCGTAGACTCCGCTTGTATCTATCATTATTTTTTCCATCGTTCGACCTCCCCCTCGGCAAGATAATGGTCATGGTTTACGGAGATATCCGTGTAGCCGCTTGCTCCTGCACCGACTAAACGCCAGATAGGATCATCTGCACTCAAAGGGCGTACTGGCTCGACCTTTCGCAAACGGATCTCGTCGCCTTCCAGATAGATCTGGATATAGTCACCCTCACGGATGTTCAACCTCCTCCTAATCGAGATAGGGATTGTCAACTGCCCCTTGGCCGTCATTCGCATAAGCTCGTGGCTCATCCTTCTTCTCCCTCCTGGTAAGATATTCTTACTTTAAGTATACCATTACCCTGTTGAAGGATCAATACATCATCGCATGTCACAGCCTAAACTCGCCATCAGCCTCAGAGTATGAGATCATGAATCCGGAGGTGTTTGCTATGCTATTATCCACGACCCCATATATCGAAGGAAGGCCTGTCCGCGAATAGCGAATACCTTGGCGTTGTGGCCGGAGAAGCTATATATAATGGGCGCCAACATTGTCAGGGATATTTTCGCAAGTATCACCGATATCTTCGGAGGGAGATCAGGCGCTTATGAGGAGAAGCTTGCGCAAGCCCGCCGCGTGGCGCTCCAGGAAATGGCTGATCAAGCAACCCACCTTGGAGCAAATGCGGTAATCGGTATAGATATCGATTACGAAGTCGTCAGGGAAGGAATGCTGATGGTGACCGCGAGCGGGACTGCGGTGCGAATTGACTCGCCATCCGGACAGTGCTGTGTCGCCTCAGAAATTATACGTGACCTGCGTTTTCAGCACGGTGCCTGGCCGGTTGACGGTCATACCAGGGATAGTCCCTCCCGCAAACTCCCCACCTTCATCCCCCGAGAAGGCCGTTGCCGATAAGGATAGCTGCCATCGCTCGCTGAGGAGGATATGGGTCCCTAATGATTTGTTTCGCCGTTGGCTCGGCTGCGCGAGCATTCCCGGCTCCAGCGACTGATATAAACAGTAGTGCCGGCAGTAGTGCCAAAAAGATGATTCTGCTCAACCGTAATTTTTTTCTCATGCCTGTCTCCCCCAATCCATTATTAAGCCTGGGCCCTCAAGGCCTGCGTCGGCTCAATCCTGGCGGCACTTCGAGCCGGCCAGTAGACTGATATCAATGTTACAAGGTAAATTTATCGCCCACACCGAGTCCGAGCTTATCCAGGGTCCTGTAGCCCATAACCGCCCCTCGCTCTCCGGGCTCGAGAAACCGGCCATCCACGAGATAGCGATAAGGCCGTATCATCTTTTCTTCTGCCGCGGGATCGACCCCCATAGCCATCATGCCCCTGAGCTGCGCTCCCTCGCTCGCCATCGCCCCAAAACGCAAGCGCGGGACGACGTTTTCTACGGAATCTATCTGTTTCAGGGCTTCAACCATCGCCTGGTAACCTTCCCCATTGAAACCGTCAACAGGGTAGTTGAGAGAAAGGAGCCTTTCTTTGATCTGATATCCCCTGTCGATAATCCGCACATGGCCTGAACCCAGCCTGATGGAGTTATCTGTAAGCATCTCGATAGATCCATCTGCAGTCCCTTATACTGGCCCAGGTCAAATACCCGGCGGTCTCTCTCGAGGTCGATCCCCACAGCTATTAGCGGGCGTAATCCATGACCATTGGATCGTGGGTGCTGAATATGAACGTCGTACCCTTTGTCTCATTCATGTTCCTCATCAAGCCCAGGATTGCCTTTCCCGTCTCCGAATCCAGGTTGGCCGTGGGTTCATCCGCGAGGACGAGATCCGGGTCCTTTACAAGGGCCCTGGCTATAGCCACCCTCTGTTGCTGGCCTCCAGAGAGATCGCTGGGTCTTCGTCCTTCAAGACCCTCGAGCCCCACGTCAGCCAGGATCTTCATAACCCTATTCTACCGGGAATTCTGGAACTATCCGTTGTACTAGTTTCTAACGGCATCCGTGTTCGGGCTCGTTCTAGGGTGGGTCTACTGGGAGATGGGCTGGAAGCCGCAATCCTCGGACACACCCTTTATGATTTCGTTGCGGTAGTGTGGCTGTTGAGATAGCTCATCCTCGGTGCGCGCCCTCGTCACCTCTAACCTCCAAGGCTCATGCCTTTCAGGGTTCCAGGGAACACTTCGACGCCAGAGAGCAGGCTACGCTATTTCGGGGGCTGATGAAGGAAACATGTGGCAGGTGGCGAATTGTTACCCGAAAGGGGGGTGTTTAGCGTATTCCTAATCGCTGCCCGGCGCGGTGCTTAGAAGTGGTATGGTATAATTAACCTGTACGTGATGGAGTATATACTTGGGTCTAACAGGACAACATGGAAAATCGTATTTATCTAAAGGTGCTCAAGGGAGGGCATGGCAATGGTCGAGGCTGTCGAGGCTAAGGTATTGCCGGTTGAGGAGCTGGTCTCTGAGGAGGAGTTCACCGACCGGGTGGAGGTGCTGAGGGAGCTCGAGGACTGGTACCGCAATATCAAGCGCAGGATCTCGAGCAGCCTTGCGCTCATCTCCCCTCGGCGGATGGGCAAGACCACTGTGCTCGACAGGTTGGTCAATATCGTATTCTTCAAAGACTATGACGTGGCTCCCTTCTACTTCAAGATGAAACGCGAGGAAACCACGCTGCGGAAGTTCCTGCTGGAATACTACACCACATTCTTCAGGCAGTATATTGCATACATGTTGAAGGATCCCTCGCTCTATAAGAATGAAGAGATGGATCTCAAGAGTCTATTGAATTTACGAACCAACAATGAGAAAGTAAGGTTCATTCAGAAAGAGAATCTGAGAAGATTCATCGAGAGATATGAGGAATACGACTGGCAAGACGCCCGTAATCACTGGGAGGCTATGATCAAGACCCCTGAATTTCTTGGTGCGATGCTCGGGGTTCATGTGGCAGTTATTATTGATGAATTCCAGGACATGAAGTTCTATGTTTACGATACTGACCAAATCCCACCGGATAAGAGGAACATTCCAGGATTGATAAACCTCACCGCCACATACGACCGCCAATCCCAGAGCAGGCGTGCTCCCATGCTGGTCGCTGGCTCCGCTGTAACCATGATATTCCGCACCGTCATGGGTGGGCCCCTTGGAGGGCGCTTTGGCTTTAAGTATTTGAAGCCCATGTCAATCGAGGATGGCGCCACCCTGATGAAGAAGCTCCTCAGGATGCGAGATTCAGACATCACCGATGAGCTTGCCATTTATTTGAGCTCCAGAGTAAACGGCCACCCTTACTACGTATACTGCTGCGCCGACTCTGACTGCCCCGACAAGGATTTCACAATAAAGGAAGGCATCGACAGGGTCATAGAATACGAGGTCACAAGGGGCAAGATATTTGGCTTCTGGGAGACCCACTTTGCGGAGAACCGGCAGTATATAAATCAGGATAATGACATAGAGCTTGGGAAGAAGATCATCTACTATTTCACCAAGTACAACAACGCCCCTGTAGACATAGAGGAGATAGCAAATAAGCTCAAGGTGAACAAGTATGCGGTGGAGGAGAAGATAGAAAAGCTCTACCAGGCAGACTTGGTCTACAGAAGCGACTTCAAGTATTACACCTTCAACGACATCATGCTCATGCGCTACATCCAGCACCGGTATGAGAATGAGCTAAAGGATGTTGAGAAGGTGGATCTCAAGGAGCAGGGAACCTTCAACTATGTAAAGGGCAAGTTCCTGGAGATGGTGGTCCAGAATGTAATGTCCAGGTTCAACAACGAGGAGCTCGATGGGAGACTCTTCGGCCTCCCTGGAGAGGTTATCATAGCTCCCCTCTTCAGGGCACGGGGAGATATGGTCGTGAAGCTTCCCACATCCGGCGAATATCAGGTTGATGCATACGGGGACTATGAGCGGGATGGGGTAAAGCATATATGGGTGGCGGAGTGCAAGTACCGGAAGGGCGAGCCCATGACCGCCCAGGAGGTAAAGAAAGCCCTTGAGGCAGCGGATGCGCTGAAGGAGATGCGGAGAGGCCAGGATCTTACGGTATGGCTTGTGTCGACGGGCGGGTTTACAAAGGATGCACTGGCTCTGATAAAAGAGTGTGAGATGCAAGGCGGTGGCGTGCAGGAGGGCGAGTTGCAAGGTGAGGCGCAAAAGAGCGGGGCAAAGAAGAGAGAGATTCAAAAGAGACGCTGCCTCTTCTCAGGCCAGGATGAGATAAACGAGATCGCCAAGCTGTATGGCGTAGGGGTGAAAGTCGTAGAGCTGAAATAACGCCAGCTCCCTATCCAAGCCCAAGCCCTCCGGGATGCTAAGCTCCATCCGCATGAGTCTGTGCTCACTGTCACGGTTCCACCCGCACCACGTCGGGGATTCGGTCAAAATCCCGGTCGTAAGAGTAGATGGTCCCCGCTTCCTGGGAGATGAGCTGTGCAGCCACGAAGGCGTCAGTCCAATCGATGTTGTAGCGCACGTAAAGGCGCAAAGCCAGGAAAACGGCCTCCTTCCCCGAGCAGTGCAGACCACGCAGGTTCATAATCGGCGTAAGCAGATCGGCGATCTCTGCCTTACTCTGCCGGTAGAACTTCTCCAGGGTCCAGATTACGTCCGCTAACACCAGGTCTGGAAGCCAAACCTGTTCCTCGTTGCGCTCCACCTTCTCAAGCAGAGCTGAGCAGGCTTCCGCTTTCTGCGGGTTATCATTGGTCAGGAAGCGTAGGATGATGTTGGCATCAAGCACGGGTATTTTTCGCATTGATACGGTCCTCCATGGCGGCGTGACGGGCTTTCTTAAAGTCCTGAGGGCCGCTGACGGCGACCTTCCCGCGCAGGCTGGCAATCCCCTGAGGCGCGAGGGTCACCCGGAAATCGCGCTCCCCCTCAATGAAGCGAAGGTAGGTCCCGGGTTTGATATTGAACCGTTTCCGCAACCCCGCCGGAAGCGTGATCTGCCCCTTACTCGAGACTTTGACGATTTCCGACATTCACCACATCTCCTTTACTGTTGCCGCTTTTACTTTACCTATACTATATTATATGACATCCTTAGGGCGATGTAAACGTCTCGAGTTGGTTCACTTAAAATCCAAACGAGACGTAATCGTTGTCGCACGCAAGAATCCAAACGAAATAGTAGGCTATAAGGGGGAAGGCGGGGTATAAGGGGAACATCCGGGACAGGCCCCCGGCGCCATAGAGCTCGAAACGAATAGCAGGGAAGCGTGGTTAGGCGGAGAATTATATACAATATTTCTCGATGCCGTACATAGACTCAAGGGGGCATAGCTGGTGATGGATGTTTTTAAGCTGCGCGACAGTCTGGTGGCAGATTATGGCCATTATGTGCGTAGTTTTATCCACATTCAAGACGAGAGGATCCAGGAGATGGTTGGGCGGGCACTGGAAGAAGGATTGCTTTGGCCAGACCCGCTA
This sequence comes from Bacillota bacterium, assembly GCA_013178415.1. Lineage (NCBI taxonomy): Bacteria > Bacillati > Bacillota > Bacillota bacterium. The sequence continues at coordinate 34,716 of JABLXA010000010.1, forward strand.
ATTCAGCTCAACCCGTCTTTTGAACCCGGCGAGTCCATCGATGAATTAGTAGAAAGCGGCATCCTCCACCCCGAATGTGGCCGCATCTTTCGCCTAAAGAAAGGTGAGGGCAGTACGGGGAAACCGCTACGCCTCCACAGGCACCAGGCGGATGCCATCAAGATCGCGCGGACCGGGGCCAATTACGTTCTGACGACCGGCACCGGCTCGGGCAAGAGTTTAGCCTATATTATTCCCATGGTCGACTGGGTGCTTCGTCGAGGCCCCGGGCGAGGGATCTAAGGGCTTGTGGTCTATCCCATGAACGCCCTGGCCAACAGGCAGTTTGGGGCACTCGAGAAATTCCTCAATCAGGGAGACCCTGATGGCAAAGGACCTGTCACATTTGCGCGCTATACCGGCCAGGAGGACGCCGCCGAAAGAGAACGGATCCTCACGAATCCGCCGGATATTCTTCTTACGAATTACGTCATGCTTGAGCTCATCCTTACACGGCCTGATGAAAGGAAACTGGTTCAGGCTGCGCAGGATTTGCGTTTCCTGGTTTTGGACGAGCTACATACCTACCGGGGCCGTCAGGGGGCGGACGTGGCGATGCTGGTCCGTAGGGCCCGGGATGCGTTTGCCGCCGAAATCCTCCAGTGCGTGGGCACCTCTGCAACCCTGGCGGGGCCGGGTGCGTTTGATGAGCAGCGGGACGAGGTCGCCCGTGTGGCTTCGCTGATGTTCGGCGCGTCTATGAAGCCTGAGCATGTCATCAGCGAGACTCTCAGGTATGTTCACCCTTAATATTTGATATAATACAAGTAAGAAAAATAGAGAATGTAAAGAATCGGGGTGATGTCCGATGTTTGACCTGGCGAAGGTCAGTTCCAAAGGACAGGTTACTATTCCGGTCGATATCAGGAGAAAGCTTAAGCTCAAGGAAGGAGACAAGGTGCTGTTCATGGCGGAAGGAGACAGGGTGTTTCTAGCAAATGCCTCATTGGTAGCGCTCAAAGACATGCAGCAGGCCATGAAGGGCCTGGCAGAGAAACAGGGCCTGGTATCGGAAGCTGATGTCTCCAGACTGGTAAAAGAGGTTCGGAAGGAGCTCTGGGAACAACGTCATGAGGGTAATGATTGACACTAACGTGCTCATATCAGCACTCCTATTCCCCGAGTCTCGGCCGGCGGCACTGGTAGCACTGCTGGCCGAGGAACATACTATTGTGTTGTGTACTCAGGTAGTTTTGGAGCTCCGCAAAGTCTTCCGTCGGAAATTCCCAGACAGATTGCTAAATCTTGAACGCTTTCTATCGGAGTTTGCATTTGAATTGGCTTATACGCCCGAAAATGGTGTTTCTCTTGGTCATCTTCAGATGAGAGATAAGGCCGATTTGCCAATATTAGCTTCTGCTATCCTGGCTGACGTTGATGTGATTATAAGTGGTGATCAAGATTTCTTGAGCCTTAGCCTGGAAAGGCCGGAGATACTCACGGTGAATGAGTTCCAAGAGCGATATGGGGGTAGTTGAGCCTCATGGTTTTAAATGAAGTTTGTTTGAGCCATACAGGCAGTTTGCCACTGACCAGCACGCATTCGATCGCCTGATTGCTATCGCCGTTCTAGCTTGGAATGCCGCCTTGCTCGATGAAACGGACAGCCGCGATTTGATAGATCAAGCCGTGGAAGCAGGCATATAACACGATGATAAGCAGGTCCGGGCAGAGGCGCAGCAGATCATCACGAGCTGATTGAACGCAAGAAACGGCATTTCCCCGAATGCAACCGGTTTGTTCTCGACTACCATGTATCAGAAACTCAAGACCGCCTTCACTTATCCGTCGTATCAATTCTATAGGAAGGAGGATCAGGCAGGCGAGGGTTGCGTGCGGCTTGTCCATGCGTGAGCTTGCTGGTAAGATCGGCGTGTCGCCCACAGCGATTGCTAAGTATGAACACAATGAAATCTTGCCGCGTCCGTCCGTGCTGCTCGTCTTGCCCGTGCACTCGGAGTGGATACCGGTTATTTCTTCCGCAGGATGCAGGTGGAGCTGTGTGCTCCTGCATACCGTAGACATGCTCGCTTCCCCATCAAGATTCAGCATTCCATCGAAGCCATCGTGGCGAACGTGCTGGAGAACTACTTGACGGTTGAATCTCTATTCCCCGAGGGAAAGCGTGTCCAGTTTGATGTGCGGCTCGATCCTGTGGTCTCGGTTGACGAGGCCGAGAAGGCGGCGGAGTCCTACGCATCTTGACCTAGATGAATTAATGATCTTGAAACAGGAATACGGGGTAAGTATGCAAGCATGGGCGAGACGCGCTTACGATCTGGGCGTCATCTCTCAATACGTTTACAGGAAGACCTGCCAGGAGTTTAGCAGGATGGGATGGCGTAAAGAAGAGCCCGGAGATCAATTACCAGAGGAATCGCCTCTCAGGATTCTCCTCCTGGTTCGTCAGGCGCTAGCCGAGAACCTTGTCTCCAAGGCGACGGCGAATGAGTTGCTTGGGAAAGAGCCCCGCAAGAGAGTTAGAGCCTCCGAGAAGAGGCTTCGCGCCGCGGCCGACAGCCTAGCTACGAAATATGAGTCCGATAGGGACCTTGTGCACTTCAGTGTGGCTGACGATCCCGAGTTCGACAGTGACAAGGCACAAAGAGGATGGAGATCGATCCGAGGGCGAGATACCGCCCGGCCTATTCATTAGTCAGAATCCTAACTTAAGAATAGATGCTGGAATTTTACATCTCCCGCTGCCGCCGGAGCCATTCCAATACAGGGTCGCGGCCTTCGCGGATGTCCCGCATGGTGGCGGAGATAGGGACGTCCGGGTAGAGCGCGTCCGCTGGGTCGCGGGCCGGGTCGGGCCGGACGAAGCGGGTGGTGGAGACGTTGAAAGCCCAGCCGGTGTTGGGTGTCCTGAAATTCAGGATGTCACCATATTCGCTGGGCGTCCCGCCGGTGGGAGTACCGACTACCTGGGCCAGATGGTTGTCGGAGAGGAGCGCAGCGAAGTCCACGGCAGAGCTGAATGAATGCCACGAGGTCAGGACGTATACCTGGCCCCGGAACAGCTGGTTCGCGCGCGCCCGCGGCTGGATGGGATAAGGGAACCACCGCCCGTTGAAAAAGGTCTGGCTTAAGAATGTGAGTACGCTCAACCAGAAGCTGCGCTGTTGGGCCAATTGCGGCGAAAAGCGTGTCCACCGGGATACGGCGCGCAGGTTGCTATAGGGCAGGTATTTTAGAAAGGCGCTTACCACCATGGAATTGCCGCCGCCGTTGCGTCGGAGATCGATAGCGACACTCTGGATGTCGTCCTTTTGGACGGCAGCGAAAAACTCATCTACGGCTTGGCGGTAGGCCTTCGTATTATCGCACCTATCCAGCCAAAAAAGACCATATTCTGCTGAGCGGTCCACAGTCCAGCCGAACCAGGGACGTGGTTCGGCCGCCGGGACCCCGCCGGATGCCACGCCGATCACGTATACCGTCTCGGGAGCGCCGGGATCACGCCGGGGGATGGGATGGACGGTGAACGTAAGCCGCTGCCCCCGCCGGAGCACTTCGAGGTGGATAGCGCGGCCCTGGCTCCCGCATTCCTGGATGGCGCGGCCAAGGTCGTCAGTGGAAAGAACCGGCGCACCTTCTACCTTCAAGATCCGGTCGCCCGGCCGAAGACCAGCTTCTGCTGCAGGGGAAGATGTGCGCCCCGTGGCGGCATCGGTGTCTTCCACGGTCTGGGTGATAGTCAGTCCATCCCATATTGGGATCCGGGCGCTAATGTTAGTGCCGGTGCTGGCGCTGGCAGTTGTGCCGTCGGTAGCGGTGACCCCAGCGCTGGCGGCGGCGTCGGACGGAGCTCGCCGGGATACCACAGGGTGGGGACGGCGGACAACCATGTGAACGGTCTCCCCTCCGGCGCCCTGCTCTCGCTCCCGCTCCCGCTTCTGCCCCTGCTCTTGCTCTTGCTCTTGCTCCTGCACCAAGCCCAGGCCTTGCAGGACTATGCCGTTCCCTAAGTATTGGCCGCCTACGGCTTTGACCCAATACAGATTCCCATGGGGGATCCAGGCACTGAGCTCTGTCAACAACTGCTCAGGCGTGCGACCGCCCAGGCTGACCAGCTCATCCCCTGGACGCACAGGAAGGGTGGGGTCGAGGACCTGGGTGACCACGATCCCGTCTTCGGCCCAGGTCAGGCCCACCGGAAGCAACCCTGCGTCAGGGGGCCAGAGAATGGTGTGTGCATCCTGCAGGGAAGAGACTAGGGCATTAGCCAGGGCGAAAAACCTCCATGCTGATAAGGGCTGCTGTAGCTGCGCTTTCATAGCACCGGCGCGTGCCGCGAATTCATCACGTGCAAAGCGGCTGGTCAGGGCGGGGTGGACTTGCTGTATGACCGAGGTAATATAACTCAGGTCCTCCAGCATCTCTTGAGGCTGCAGCAACTCCTTGCCTGGCAACGATGTCTCCCCAGGAGTAGCCGCAGTTGCAGGGGACGTTGCCGTCCGCAGGCCCGCCGGCAGGCCTGCCACCACCAACAGTAACGTCAGTGGGAGAGCCAGGATCCAAACTTTAAGCCGTAACCAGCTTGGGTTCAACCATGTTCAACCTCCGTAACTATCCAGGACTTCTCGAAAAATCTGGTGCCTGACGATTTCGGCCTTGAATTCGGTGGCAGTAATGGGCTGAGCATTGAGACTACCCCTATAAGTATTGTGCACTTCCATTGTACTCAAATCGCATGGAAACGGCAACGAGGATCGCACATAGGCCTCCTCCTTCTTCAGCGCACCAGCCACCCCTCCGCCGGCTCAGAGGGCTCAGACAACTCATACGCATCAGCACCTATCCACTGGGCTGTCCGGTAGCGATTCTACAATTTTACACCAACGTAATATACAGACTGGCAGCGCAGTGATAAAATTTGAATAGAAGGGCCGCCTAACGTGCTAGTAGTTGGGTTGGCTGTATAGTTGGCGGTGCAGTATAGTTGCCAGTATGGAAGGGCCAAAATAGCGAAGGAGGGGGGAAGCGGCGTCTTCCCCACATGCCTGAATGCCTGAAAGCATGGGCTTCCGACGCCGCGTAATTCGTTGAGTGGATCTTTCCTATTGAATTTGGAGGGAGTTACCAAGACCTATCGTGGGAGCGCGCGACCCGCGGTTGACAGCCTCGACCTTGGGGTTAGATCAGGCGAGATATTTGGATTCCTTGGCCCGAATGGCGCCGGGAAAACCACCACCATAAAAATAGTTGTGGGGCTTCTGAGGCCTGATAAGGGGCGAGTCATTCTGGACGGTTTTGACGCAGCAAGAGATCCAATTCGCGTCAAACGCCAGATTGGATATGTCCCTGATAATCCGGACCTATATGACAGGCTCACCGGAATTGAGTACCTCAATTTCATCGCGGATGTGTTTGGTGTTTCACAAGATGAAAGAAGGCGACGAATTCAGGATCTTGCAGATATGTTTGAGTTGAGCGGGGCAATCACTGATATAATCCAGAGTTACTCGCATGGGATGAAGCAAAAGCTGGCGCTCATGGGCGCCCTGTTGCACGACCCTCGCCTATTCATCCTGGACGAGCCCATGGTCGGCCTCGACCCCAGATCCTCCCACCTCTTCAAGGAGCTCATGCGAAAACACTGCGACCGCGGAAATGCAGTATTCTTTTCCACCCACATACTCGAGGTTGCAGAAAGGCTATGTGACAGGGTGGGCATCATCAACCGGGGGCGCCTCATCGCCTCCGGCACAATGGAAGAGCTTCGCGCCATGCACAAGACAGATGAATCCCTCGAGGATATCTTCCTCGAGTTGACAGAAACCAGATCGCTCGAGACCGCATCGCTCGATACCACTATGGAAACCGGGTCTCCAAATCTAAAGGCCGGGATAAAAACCGGAAAGGCCGGGACCAGGCTGCCCGGGGCAGGGAAGGGGGATCGAGGCCGGTGAAAACACGCCTTTTATCCTTGATCCTCACCCAGCTAAATATGAATTTCGGTATATCGCATTCGCGCTACTACTATCTAAAAAAGCGCGAACGCCTCTGGGAGCCAATCCTTATTGCGTTTTCTATCGGTATCCTCGCCGTCTTGCTGGCTATCGGGGTCTTCAAGCTTGCATCTATGTATTATGATGCCACCGCCGCCCTGGGGCAGGAGGATTTGACCCTGATCCTTGGCATACTGCTATCCCAGGTCATAGTGATGATCCTGGGTTTTGTCCTGGTTATAGCGGTCTTTTACTTCTCAAACGACCTGCTCATCTTGATTCCATTGCCCTTCCGGCCAGCGGAGGTGCTTCTGGGGAAGTTTTCAGTAATCCTCGCAAATGAATATGTCGGGCTCGCAGTGTTTCTCATCCCCCTGATCATTGCCTACGCCATTAAGGCTGGTGTGAACCCACTGGTGTATGGACTGACAGCAATAGCGATATTCCTCTCGCTTCCCGTAATTCCATTGGTCATCGCCGCCATCCCGGCGGTGCTCCTGATGCGAGTGACGAATCTCTCCCGGAGAAAAGACGCTCTTATCATGATTGGTGGATTTCTGTTCATCACCCTTGTACTAGGGTTTCAGATCCTTGTGCAGACGACGATTCCGGCACCTGGTGAGGAGAGCGAGTTCGTAAGAAAGATGCTTTCGGCGGCCAATAGCCTCGTGGACATCGCGGGGAGACAGTTCCCTCCCAGCATATGGGCGACAAAGGCCCTCGCAGAGGCGGGGACAGCGCCAGGTCTATCCAATCTCGTCCTTTTTCTTGGGGCATCAGTCTTGGGAGTCGCAGCGCTTCTCGCGATAGGAAACAAGGTCTTTTACGAAGGGGTTATCAGCGGTTTTGAGGCGGGGGCGCGAACGAGACGGAAATCCCTCGTGCTCGTAAATGAGCTTCCCGTTTCAAGATACCTTGAACACTCCCCATATGTGGCCATTGCGCTCACTGAAATGCGGCTGTTCGTCAGGACACCTGCTTTCGTGCTCAACGGTTTTGCCGGTTTTGTGATATTCCCGGTGATGATGATCATGATGTCTACTGTGGGCAAATCCGGACTCCAGCAGTTCTGGGAAATGCTATATTCCGTCCCTGATATAAGGGCAGTGGGCGCGCTAGTCGTCGGCGCGTATTTTTTTGTCATGGCGGCCATGTCTTCCATCCCGGTTACGCCTTTTTCACGAGAGGGGATGAGGAATATATGGATTCCGATGAGCTTGCCCCTGAGCGGCAGGATGGTTGCTCTAGGTAAGGCACTCGGAGCTGAATGGATGATTATCCTTGGTGCTTTGCCCGGGCTTGCCGCTATCGAGTATATCCTCAGGCTCCCTTTGTGGTCCTTATTGGCAGGGACGATCATCGGGATATTGGCATCCTCCAGCTTTTGCCTGTGGGGCGTGGTCATTGACATGGCGCGCCCGATGTTAAACTGGAACGATCCTCAGAAGGCCATCAAGTCGAATCTCAATACAGTCTTGGGGATGCTGGTGGGCTTTGTTATTGTTGTAATATTAGGGTTCGCTGTGATGCTGGCCCTTGATGCAGGGCTCCCAGGCTGGGCAGTAGTGGCGGCAATGATTCTGCTTATTATAGTCGCGTCAGCTTTGACACTCAGGATCGCAGGCACGATTGCCGACCACGTCTGGGGGGCGGGCATCACCTCCTGAGCACTGAGCACCTTGACGGTCCCCTCCGGGGCACCCAACATCTGTCACCGTAGTCCGGGTAACGCCCTGGCGGGCAAAGAGCAAGTCCATGTTGGCAATTGACTGACGCCAGTGATCTTATGGTGGACCCCAAGCTAAAGGAGATGATGTACCAATGAGTTTCGCCGATAAGGTCGTTATAGTTACGGGAGCCGGTAGAGGAATCGGGAAATGCATTGCCATGACATATGCATCCCACGGCGCGAAGGTGGTCATAGCAGAAAAAGATTCAGCCTTTGGTGAAGAGACTCTCAAATCGATAAGAGAATCCGGTGGAGAGGCCATTTTCTGTCCGACGGACGTGACAAAGCCCGGAGATATTCAGAGGTTGATGAAAGAAGTCGATGAGGCTTATTGTGGAATCGATATTTTGATTAACAATGCTGGCATTTCTATACCGAAATCTCCCTATGAGTTAACCGTCGAGGACTGGAATCTTGTGTTGAATACCAATCTACGCAGCATCTTTCTCTGCTCTCGCGAGGCGGCGAAGGTCATGCGAAGACGGGGCAGGGGATCGATCGTAAATATCGCCTCCACCCGGGCTTTCATGTCTGAGCCGAATACAGAGGCTTATGCAGCTTCAAAGGGCGGGATCATCGCATTGACCCATGCTTTGGCTGTTTCGCTTGGGCCGGATCATATTCAGGTGAATGCCATCAGCCCGGGCTGGATCGAAACAGGAGATTACAGCCAGTTGCGCGAGATTGATCACCTTCAGCATCCAGCCGGGCGGGTTGGAAAACCCGACGATATAGCCAGGGCCTGCCTCTATCTCACCAAAGAAGAAAATGATTTCATCACCGGAGCCAATATCGTGATCGATGGGGGAATGACACGCAAGATGATCTATGTTCCTTGACACTGTGATATCAGTCCGCCAGGGCAACCTCCCAGAGATGTGCGGTTGCGCAGTACCCTACCCCATTATGCGACCCTATTATGCGACGAAGCAAATTAGCGGGCGGACCAATGGAGGCCGGCTTCGCGTGCAAGGCGCATCGCCTCCTGGTATTCGCGCCGGGTTATCGGGCGGTCGAGGGGCGGATGTTCCCTGGCGCGGTATTCAGGCCGGTACTGGACCATGATGTTGATATAGGTGTCGCGCGAGATCTCGTCTGCAATGAACCTGACGATCTCGGCCATTCCTGCTTTGCAAAAACCAGGATAGCTGGCAAACTGCCTGTAGCCTTTTAGCCCGAGTACCTGAACGATATCTGAAAGGCGGCGAGAAAAGCTCGCAGATCTGGGGCGCAGAGGAGGATTTGGAGAGAGTGGGGGTTTTCTCATGCGAAGGAAATTGAAGCAAATGCCCATAGGGATAGACAGCTTCAAGAATGTATATACGTTCTCAAGTAAGACGGCGGAGGAAGCGGCAAGGGAAGCATTGCAGCAGATAGAGAGCCGCAGGTATGACGGAGGGATAAAGAATATAGGCGTGAAGGAACGGAGTCATTGCGGCCATTGATTTTTGCAGATATGTTGATATGTTGCAGCGCCTTGTCGTCAGCAGCCCTGCATGTTATAATGCACATGATTGATATGCCTACCATTGTCAGAAGAGGCGAGTGCATTCATGCTGGAATATGATCGGCAAAAGGAGATTGTGCGTTACCTCGCGTCCGATTCCAGGGTCATACTAGCATTTCTTTTTGGTTCATTTGCAAAAGACAGAGCTAGGTCCAGTTCAGATCTGGATATTGCCGTCTATCTAGCGTCGCCTTATTTAGACCAGGATGTTGCCGACATCTGGAATCATTTGGAAGATATTTCACACCGAGATGTAGATCTTATCGTGTTAAATGACGCCCCACCCGGTATATCCTGGACCGCAATGCGGGGGAGAATTCTTGTTGACAAAAATCCGAAGCTGCGGCTAGAACTCATGCTTGCAAAATCACGCGAAGCTGAGGATTTCCGCGAGTTCCAAATGGATTTTTTGCGCGAAAGAAGCCGGCATTGGGGGAAGAAGCATGTTCAGCCTATCAGCAGAGCAGATCAATAGCATTGCGTTAAGGTTGGATTTTCTTCGAGTAGAAGCGGGGGATCTTCTCCGATTTGCCACCATGACCCAGGCGGATTATATTACAGATAGAGATCGTAGGCGCAGCTTGGAAAGATTGGTCGAAAACATTGTGAATGCCTGCACTGATATAGTCAAAATCGTATTATCTTCAGAAGATCTCCCTGTGCCGGAAACTTATCGTGATGCTATGGTGCAGGCCGGGATAGTAGGGCTTCTTGAAGAGAGCCTTGCTGAGAAGCTCGCGGAATTCACCCGCATGAGAAATATCATTGCGCATCAATATCTTGATATTCGTTGGGCAGCGCTTCGCAACTTCATCGATGACAGCCCTGCCGCTTTGCGGCAATTTATCAGTAATGTAGAGGCTCTACTAAATAAGGCCACCTGAAATATTAGAGAGAAAGTCATCACCTATACATTTAGGCTGGGAAGCTATGGTGGGGGCTGTTGATATCGGTGACACCTGGGCGACCAGACGTGGACGGGGAGAAGCCGGTAGCCCAAGAGATCACGTAAGCGACTATTTGGCGCCGCGAGATGTGTCCTACGAGCTCTCTAGCGGAAATAGATCAGAGCTCCAAGGCCAGAAAAGTCAAAGAGAATATGAGAGATGGTCGTCCAGAGAATCGAGCCAGTGCGTCTCGCTACCCAACCCCACATCAGGCCCACCAGCCCAGCTACAATCACCAAGGAAACGCTTCCCCCGGGCGCGGTATTTGGGAATACAGATTGGGGTGAAAAATGCCAGACCCCAAAGCCAATGGCCGGATAGATATAGCCAAGGAACAAATGACCTGGAAATATTTTAACATAAGTTCCTCGCCAAAGGACTTCCTCGAGGGTTCCATTGACCAGGGCGATACCGGACGACGCTAGAATGATCACTAGATCTGCTCTTGGCAATACTTTCGGGAAGGCATAGCCAAAACCCAAAATCAGAGGTATCATCAAGAGGGTCAAACCTAACCATGCCGGCCGCCCGAAACGGAAAGGCGTATCCCGGAATGACTCTCGGAAACCCTGGCGTCCTAGAATCCATAGAGAAAAGAATAGGCCCCAACAAATCCAGTAGAATAGGAAACCGCCGAAATAGCCGGCCTTGGGGCCGAAGAGCGCAACCAGCCACTGATAACAAAGATAGGTGCTTATGGAGAGCACTAGTGGCATCAAAATCAAAGCCTTCTGTTTCAAGGAAAACATTGATCGTCTCCCCTCCAAACTGGTTTCGTTCTTGGTCGCACATGGCGGAGAAGGATGTCTCAGTAGTTATGGGGTTCAGGCTGTCAGCTACATCATGCAATTGGAAATGGGTCGCAGATATGAGTATATCATGGAAGAAGCTGGTTTACAACATGCGTATTCGGCCAAACTGGGAATATCCCATGGCCTCCCATGGATGATGGTATGCCCCTGGCAATTGGCGGCGCTAAGTTCAGATACATGCAAAACAGGTAGACAGAAAAGAGTGCAGGGGCTATCCTAGGTTGGAACTCGCTTACAGACAGGAGACACAAAGAACTTAACGCCTTTCTTCAATGATTGGAGGTTTATGCGAAATGAGTAATCACGGGCCTGCAAATATCGAAAGGATGTCTGAATTCTTTGACAGAAGGGCGGAAGGCTATGACTCGCATATGAGGGAGGTACTTGCAGCCGATTTTCAACCTTTCTATAGAGCGGTGGCCACCCCCATGACTCCAACGAGCGAACGGATTTCCATCCTCGACCTTGGTTGCGGGACCGGTCTTGAGCTCGAAGATATCTTTGCCAGAATTCCAAACGCTCGCGTTACTTGCATAGATTTATCAGCAAATATGCTGGATAGATTAAAAGCTAAATATCTCGGAAGGTCACATCAGCTCACTATCATCCATGGGTCATATCTGACGACCCATTTCTCAGAAGGGAAATTCGACTATGCAGTGTCGGTCCAGGCGATGCATCACTTCGTAAAGGACATAAAACGAGGGTTGTATGAAAGGATCAAAAATGCTCTCAAGCCAGGCGGCAAATATATAGAAGGTGACTATGTGGTATCCCCCGAGGAGGAAGAGCGTTATCTCGCTGAATATGCTGCAAAGATGGCCGGGGACCCTAGTGAGGCCATTTATCATGTAGATATCCCATTTTCGGTCGATACCCAGAGGAGACTTTTGTTAGAGGTAGGTTTCGCCAGAGTGGACGTTATCTTCAATAAGGAACGAGCCGCTGTCTATTCTGCCGCCCGATCATAGTGATTTGTTTCTATCTGGATGCATAAATGATAAAGTGCAGCGTATCTCGCCCTGGCTGAAAGAGAGAAATGTGAGCTTTGGACGGCTGATGCGCCTTTTGCCAGGGTCGCATCAGTCAGCTATCCATTGGTTCGAAGCCTGGCGCAGGGTTAGGTTCGATAAAGGCCGGGCAGCGCGCAGCTTAAGATCTTTCGGTTTTTAAAGGTGAATGGTATAATAAATTTAATCCTTTTAATAATGTCTAGGATTTTGTGGCTCCCAGAGCCACGCAGTTCTATTGTCTTGCGAAAGGAGAATGTGAATGATCGCGCCCAAGATTCCACCGGTAGAGGAATTAGTCTCCGAAGAGGAATTTACCGACCGGGTGGAGATCCTGCGGGAACTGGAAGGCTGGGTTCGAAATATCAAACGCCGCATCTCCAGCAGCCAGGCGCTCATCTCTCCGCGCCGTCTGGGCAAGACCGCCGTATTGGACCGGCTGGTCAATACGGTTTTCTTTAAGGATTATGAGGTGGCGCCCTTCTACTTTAAGATGAAGCGGGAGGAGACCACGCTACATAAATTTCTGCTCGAATACTACACAACCTTTTTTCGACAATATATCGCCTATATCCTCAAGGATTCGGCGTTATATGGAAATAGATCCACAGATCTCAAAGATCTATTGGACATAAAGACAGATGACGAAAGGATTCGGTATATTCAAGAACAGCATATAAAGAAGTTTGTAAAAAGATATCACCACTATGGTTGGCAGGACGCGCGCAACCATTGGGAGGACATGATCGCCACCCCCGAATACCTTGGGTCCGCTCTGGGGATCAATGTGGCGGTGATTATCGACGAGTTCCAGGACATGAAATTCTACATATACGATGCCGAGGATGAGATGAAAGTAGACCCAAAGACCGATAGGCCAACGGACCTCACGGCCACCTATGACCGCCAGTCCCAGAGCCGGCGCGCCCCTATGCTGGTCTCAGGCTCGGCGGTGACCGTGATCTTTCGCACCGTCATGGGTGGTCCTTTGGGTGGACGGTTTGGCTTTAAGTATCTGAAGCCCCTGACAATCGAGGACGGGGCCGCGCTGCTAAAAAAGCTGCTCAAAGTCCGGGACGCTGAGACTACGGATGAACTCGCCATCTATCTGAGTTCCCAGGTGAACGGTCATCCATATTACGTTTACTGCTGCGCCGAATCAGATTGTCCCGGCAAGAGCTTTCTCACCAGAGAGGAGATTGACAGGGTCATCGAATATGAAGCCACCAGGGGCAAGATCTTCGGCTTTTGGGAGACCCATTTTGCGGAGAACCGGCAGTTCATCAACCAGGATAACGACATGGAACTCGGCAAGAAGATCATCTACTACTTTACGAAATACAACAACGCTCCTGTGAACATAGATGAAATCGCTGGCAAGCTCAAAGTGAGCAAGCACGCCGTGGAAGAAAAGATCGAGAAGCTCTACCAGGCGGACTTGGTATACCGGAGCGACTTCAAGTATTACACCTTCAACGACATTATGCTCATGCGCTACATCCAGAACCGGTATGAAAACGAGCTGAAGGACATAGAGAAGGTGGATTTAAGTGAGCAGGGGCTTTTCAACTATGTGAAAGGCAAGTTTTTGGAGATGGTGGTGCAAAATGTGATGTCCAGGTTCAACGGGGAAGAGTTGGACGGAGTCCTCTTCGGTCGCCCTGGAGAGAAGGTCACGGCTCCGCTTTTCAAGGCGCATGGCGACATCGTCGTAAAGCTGCCTGATTCGCAGGAATACCAGGTTGATGCGTATGGGGATTACGAGGCGGATGGGGCGAGGCACGTGTGGGTAGCGGAATGCAAGTACCGCAAGAAGGAACCAATGACTGCGCAGGAAGTGGAGAGGGCGCTTGCGGCGGCAAAAGCGGTTCAGGAAGCGCGCAGCAGTCATGACTTTGTGGTTTGGCTTGTTTCGACGGGCGGGTTTACCCAGGAGGCGCTTGCCATGGCGCGAGAAAAAGCATGCCTCATCTCCGGGCAGCAGGAGATCAACGAGATCGCCCGTCTGTATGGCATCGGCGTGAAGGTAGTTGAATTGGAGTGACACGCGTTATTGCCACTCCTTGATTACCCGTTTCATAAACTCGGCCGGCACCTAGGTCCTTCTATGGACGGAACAGATCGTAACCGTACTTTATACTTGTAGGCGCAGTGAAAGACGTGGATATCAAGGTCTGGGATGCCAGTTAACGCGTGAACCTGCGCGGGCCGATCCTGCTGGCGCGCGCCTTCATTCCCGGGATGGTGGCCCGCAATTGGGGCGTATTCGTTTACGTGTCCTCCGCATCGCGGACAGGAGACTTCATCCATGCAGGCGTTGACTGACGCCGGAATTAATATTCCTGAACAGGGCCAGACGGTCGGGAGCCGCTCGCTGACGCCTGAGCAATTCGAGCAGGCGGCAGCGCTTTGCCATTCGGTGCGCACGACGCTTGCCGAGCAGTCAGCGGGCTGGAAGGAACGCTCCATCTTCGAACAACAATGGCTCATTCGTGCTTTTTGCCAGAAAGCCTCCCTGCCCGTGGACGAATGGTTTCGGGCGCTCGAACGGTTGGAGGCGGCTTTGCGGCAGCAGGACTCCACCGCACTGGCAATGATCAATGCTCCATTGGACCGCCTGGCAGTTTACTACGACCATCTTTACGAGATGGCCAGGGGGTATGTGAAAGATCTAGTGCAACGTGATGAACAACTCCGTATTATCAGGGGTTGACAGGCAGAAGTCGAACAGCTTCATTCGTTATTGGGATAGGCGTTCACACCTGCGTATTTGTGTCGCTGCAATGTGCGCTCTGCAACAGGTGGAATAAATGGCGAGTAACATTGGCTACTAAGAATGGATGATTATTGCAGATATGAAATGCATAAGCTGCCGCCATTTCAAAGATGTCTCTATGGAGGAACTCCCCGTTGAAGGAGGCCTGTGGCATCGCCAGGGCTGAAAGCAATAAATCGATGTCGCGAATGCCTGGGTGCCCCCCATAGCGTTCAATCTGGTCCTTATGAACTTCGATCTATACTATAATGGTAGTGTTGTTGTTACTCGGGCACTCGTTGCTAGACATGATGCTCCATCTTTCTGATCTATGTAAGGTGCCTACCAAGGGACGTGTTACACCCTACAGAGTATTATTTTGTGAGCTAAAGGTGAACGACAGTACCCGTCCGCTTTATGGACAGGTTACCATCAAACTGGTACATAAGCGGGGAACACATCATGAGTACGCTCGAGGAACTCTTGCCCAACGCCGCGGTGCGCGGCATTCACCCTGACTGCCTGGTCACCGTCGTCGGAGCTCAATGGTTTGGTTCAGACGCGGTTGAGCTGACATACAAGGATCCGACCGGCCGAGTAGCTAACGTGCTGCTTTTCAGGCAGGATGAATCCCGTCTCCAAGTGGTGGAGCATGGGCGGCCCTGGAGCTTCGATGGGGACGGCAGCCTTTTTCGGCTCGTTTCGGAAGCATACCGTATTCGGCTGACGCACCTCTTCGACCCGGTGATGGCTGTACATACCTCGCTGGTCGAGCCATTGCCACACCAGATCACCGCGGTTTATGAGACTATGCTGCCACGGCAACCGCTCCGCTTTCTCCTGGCCGATGATCCGGGAGCGGGTAAGACCATCATGGCTGGGCTCCTGATTAAGGAGCTAATCGCCCGTGGTGACCTACAGCGTTGCCTTGTGGTGTGCCCGGGAAGTCTTGCCGAACAGTGGCAGGATGAGCTTTACCGGCGCTTCCAGCTAAACTTCGAAATCATGACCAACGATAAGCTGGAGGCCGCCCGAACCGGGAACTGGTTTCGCGAAAACAACCTGGTTATTGCCAGGCTCGATAAGCTCTCTCGTGACGAGGATGTCCAGGCGAAGCTTAAGGCCCCCGAATGCCAATGGGACCTGGTAGTAGTCGACGAGGCGCACAAATTGTCGGCGACGTTCTTTGCAGGTGAGGTCAAGTATACCAAGCGTTACAGATTGGGACAGTTACTCTCGACGCTCACTCGCCACTTCCTTCTTATGACCGCCACGCCGCATAACGGCAAGGAGGCAGATTTTCAGCTTTTCATGGCCCTTCTGGACGGAGATCGGTTTGAAGGGCGTTACCGTGATGGCGTGCACACCGTGGATGTCTCTGACCTGATGCGTCGCATGGTGAAGGAGAAGCTACTCAAGTTCGATGGAACGCGGCTATTCCCCGAGCGTATCGCCTACACCGTACCCTACAGGCTGTCAGATGCCGAGGCGAGGCTTTACAAAGAAGTAACCGGGTACGTCCGAGAGGAGTTCAATCGGGCAGATGCTTTGCAAAACGAGAAGCGGGCCGGCACGGTAGGGTTCGCGCTCACCATTCTTCAACGGCGGCTGGCCTCCTCGCCAGAGGCCATCTACCAGTCCCTTAGACGGCGACGGGAACGGCTGGAAAAACGGCTTCGCGAACTCGAATTGCTCCAGCGTGGAGCGACCGTGGTTCTTCCAATCGAAGGCCCGGTTTTGGATGCCGAGGATGTGGAGGACCTGGAGGATGCTCCGGAAACTGAAGTTGCCGTCGCCGAGGAACAGGTTCTGGACCAAGCTACGGCCGCGCGCACCATAGGCGAGCTCAGGGCCGAAATCGAGGTGCTCAACCGCCTTGAGCGCCTGGCTCAATCCGTACGCCATAATGGCGAGGACCGCAAGTGGTGCGAGCTGGCCAACTTGCTGAGCGAGATCTTTACGCCTTCCGTTCTGGTCGGCCGCGTGGCTGAAGAAGCCGCACCATATGGGTCAGGCGATATCCCCCGTCCCGCGCCGTCGCCCCAGGAGAAGCTGGTCATCTTTACCGAGCACCGGGATACGCTGTTCTACCTTCATGAGCGAATTAGCACGCTTCTCGGACGCCCGGAGGCGGTGGTGTGCATCCATGGTGGCATGGGCCGCGAAGAGCGGATGAAGGCGCAAGAGGCCTTCAGGATGGATCCAGAGGTGCGGGTGCTCGTTGCAACTGACGCGGCCGGCGAAGGCATCAACCTTCAACGCTCCCACCTCATGATTAATTATGACCTACCTTGGAATCCCAATCGTCTTGAGCAGCGCTTTGGGCGTATCCATCGCATCGGTCAGACGGAGGTCTGCCATCTGTGGAATTTGGTGGCCGAGGAAACGCGTGAAGGTGAGGTCTACCAGACCCTGCTCAAGAAGCTTGAAGAGGCTCGCAAGGCTCTGGGCGGGCAGGTGTTTAATGTTCTTGGCAAGGTGCAGTTTGAGGGCCGGCCCTTGCGCGATCTGTTGATCGAGGCGATTCGCTATGGCGAGATGCCTGAGATTCGGGAACGCATCACCCGCGTCGTGGCCAATGCGTTCGACCAGGGTCGGCTTCAAGATCTCCTAGAGGAACGCGTACTCGCTGTCGAAGCTATGGACATGAGTCGGGTGCAACGCGTCCGGGAGGAGATGGAGCGGGCTGAGGCTCGGCGCTTGCAGCCGCACTACATCGAGTCATTCTTTTTGGAAGCCTTCCGGCAACTTGGAGGCACCATTAGGCAGCGTGAACCGCACCGCTACGAGATTACCCATGTACCTGCACAAATACGTAGCCGCGACCACCTGATAGGCACTGGCGAGCCCGTGCTGCCACCATATGAACGAGTCGTCTTTGACAAGCCGTTGATCGCACCCCAAGGTCAACCGCTGGCAGCTTTTCTGTGCCCAGGTCACCCCTTGCTCGACGCCACACTGGATCTTATCCTCGAACGCCACCGCGACCTGCTGCGCCACGGAACTGTGCTGGTCGACGAGCGCGACTCAGGGGACGCTCCTCGGCTGTTGTTTTACCTGGAACACGCCGTTCAAGACGCCAGCCGTACACGTACTGGTCAGCAGCGCGTCATCTCAAAGCGCATGCTGTACGTAGAACTAGATGCGGCAGGCCGCGCTCACCACATTGACTATGCGCCCTACCTGGACTACCGCCCGCTTAAGCCGGATGAACCAGATGTCGAGACTATTCTTAAACGCCCCGAGTGTGCCTGGATCACGCACGACCTGGAACAGAAGGCGCTGGGCTACGCCATTGCCCAGGTCGTGCCGGAACATCTGCAAGAGGTTCGTTCTCGCCGCCTGGCGCTCATTGACAAGACCCGCGCGGCGGTAAAGGATCGCCTGGCTAAGGAGATCAGCTACTGGGATCACAGGGCGGAGGAGCTCAAGATACAAGAACAGGCCGGCAAGCCCAACGCCCGTTTAAATTCGCAAGAGGCGCGCCGGCGGGCCGATGAACTACAGGCACGTCTCGAGCGGCGCATGGAGCAACTCAGCCTGGAAGGGCAAATCTCGGCTCTGCCACCGGTGGTGCTTGGGGGTCTGGTGGTCATTCCTATAGGGTTACTAGCGAAAATGATGGGCATTACCCCGAGCACCCCAGTTGGCGCTACCGATACACAAGCCGCAGCCACTCGCGCCCGCGCTATTGTGATGGAGGTTGAGCGGCGGCTGGGCTTTGAGCCGGTCGACCGGGAGGCTGATAAGGTCGGCTACGATATTGAAAGCCATATACCCGGCACCGGCAAGCTCCGTTTCATCGAAGTCAAAGGGCGGGTGAGCGGCGCCACTACGGTCACCATGACCAAGAACGAGATTCTATATTCGCTCAACAAGCCCGACGACTATATTCTAGCCGTCGTCGAGTTTCTCGATGGCGATCAGTATCGCGTCCACTACATACGCGCTCCATTCCAGCGCGAGCCGGATTTCGGGGTGACGAGCGTGAACTATGATTTCGCCGAGCTGTTGGCGAGGGCGGAGGAACCAGCATGAATGGATCAAGTCATCAGAGCGAAACGGATCTTCTAGAGAAGCTTGAACAATGGATTCAGGGTCAGGAGGGTGAGCGCCTCGAATTTAAGGAGGCGCGGATACGATTCTCTTTTGAGGACCTGGGCAGATACTGTTGCGCTCTGGCGAACGAGGGTGGGGGTATGGTGATCCTAGGTGTCACCGATCAACGGCCGCGTAGGATTGTTGGTACCCAAGCGTTCATGCAGCCAGAACGGACGCGCAGCGAATTGATACAGAAATTGCGATTGCTTATTAAGGTGCAGGAGATCTTTCACCCTAATGGTCGGGTGCTCGTCTTTCAGGTGCCAAACCGTCCGCTAGGTACTCCGCTTAAGTGGGATGGGGTTTATTGGTCCCGACAGGCTGATAGCCTCGTGCCGATGTCCGAGGATAAGCTAAGGGGCATTTTCGCCGAGACTGGCCACGACTTCTCGGCTGAAGTATGTCCAGGTATAGGAATGAAAGATCTCGACGGGCAAGCCATCGAGAACTTCCGACGGCGCTGGATCGACAAGTCGAGAAACAGCGCCCTCGCCGGCATTGGGGCCGAACAGCTTCTACGCGATGCCGAGCTTCTTTTGCCGAACGGCTTCACTTACGCTGCCCTCATCCTATTCGGAACGCGCGCAGCACTCAGTCGGTTCCTCGCCCAGGCTGAGGTGATCTTTGAATATCGTCCTTCGGAAGCTGCTGGTCCAGCCGCTCAACGTGTCGAGTACCGACAAGGTTTCTTTTCTTTCTATGAGGACCTATGGACCGCGATCAATCTACGGAACGATTTACAACACTATCAGGAGGGGTTCTTCGTTCATGACGTTCCGACATTCGCTGAGCGCCCGGTGCGCGAAGCGATCCTAAACGCTATAAGCCATCGGGATTATCAACTAGGCGGAAGTGTCTTCGTCCGTCAATACCCGCGCCGGTTAGTGGTCGAGAGTCCCGGCGGACTTCCTGTGGGTATTACTGTCGAGAATATCTTAGACCGCCAGGCTCCCCGTAACCGGCGTATTGCGGAAGCGTTTGCCCGTTGTGGACTGGTCGAACGCTCCGGCCAGGGCGTGAATTTGATGTTTGAAGAGAGCATTAAGCAGGGGAAACCCAGACCCGATTTCTCCGGCACAGACGCGTATCAGGTGACGCTTACCCTCCATGGTCAGGTTCAGGATCCCCGTTTTATCGCCTTTTTGGAGCAGGTCAACCGCGAGGTTCAGGTCAGCTTCGACGTTCAAGACCTGCTTCTTCTAGACCTGATTCACCACGAGGAGCCCATTTCATTACATTTGCAGCACCGCCTTCGGCGGCTAGCCGATCTGGGGGTAATCGAAACGGTCGGGCGCGGGCGAGGAACGCGCTATCTGCTTGCTAGACGGTTCTATGTTGCGAGTGGTCAGCGAGGGCTCTACACCCGTCGGAGGGGACTGGACCGGGATCAAAATAAGGCACTTCTACTTAAGCACCTTCAGGAGGCCTTTCCAGAGGGCTGCGCGATTAGTGAACTTCAGCAAGTCGTACCGGCCTTGTCGCGCGCCCACATTAAGCGTCTTCTAGACGAGCTTCGGCGTGAAGATAAAGTGCGAGTTGAAGGGCGGAAGCGGGGGTCAAGATGGTGCGCCATGGAGTCACGGCCAAGAGGGGAACGTGGTTGAGCACTACCGCAATTGAGCCTGGAATCAGTTATGGCTCAGAAAGAGTTTAAATGAGCCATAAATGAGCCATAAATGAGCCATAAATGAGCCATAAGGGACGATGGAATGGGCGAACGATGGATAAATCATTTGAGTGAAACGCTGTAGTAAGCCACGCCAGCCGTATCGCGCGCTTACCAAGTGTCTATTGGACGGGTTCCGGTTTAGCGGTCAAGCACGAGCTGATGCGCGAAAACGGGATGGACCATGGCTCAAAAAGAATATAACGGAGCCACAGATAGAGGTATAGAGGGCGCTACACCAGCAATCCTTGGGTGCCGCTATTGCTCAGGAAGGAGATCTGCACAAATGACACAGCATCAGAGAAAGCTCATCGAAGTCGCTCTCCCGTTGCCGGAAATCAACGACGCGTCAGCGTACGATAAGATGCCCGGCATCGGGCCGCATCCAAAGGGGATTCATCACTGGTGGGCGCGCCTTCCTCTTCCCACTGCCCGCGCTATCCTGTTTGCCTCGGTGGTCGATGACCCGAGCGCGCATCCAGATAGGTTCGCCACGGAGGAGGCGCAGAATGCCGAACGGGAGCGGCTGTTCGGGATCATCCGCCGGATGATGCAGAAGCAATTGCACCGCCATCCAGAGGTCTACGCTGAAGCACGGGCTGAGATGCTGAAGCACTGCGGAGGGCGCCTTCCCGCGATTCTCGACCCGTTTGCCGGTGGTGGTTCTATCCCTCTTGAAGCGGCTCGGCTTGGCTTTAAGGCGTACGCGGGCGACCTTAACCCGATCGCGGTGCTGTTGAATAAGTGTAACCTTGAGCTTGTGCCCCGGTGGGCCGGCAGACCTCCGGTAAACCCCGAGGATAGGCAAAAAATCGGCGGAACAGACTCTTGGCCTGGAGCCTCAGGACTAGCGGCTGACGTGCGCTACTATGGGCGTGTCGTCCTGGGGCGGGCGCGGGAGAAGATCGGGCATCTCTACCCACCGGTGAAGGTGACCAAGGAGATGGCGGAAGACCGGCCCGATTTGAAGCCCTATGTCGGGAAAGAGTTGCCCGTCATCGCATGGATCTGGGCGCGCACCGTGGCTAGTCCGAACCCGGCCGCTCGGAGAGCGCACGTTCCGCTGCTAAGTACCTTTTGGCTTTCGAGTAAGAAGGGGAGCGAGGCTTGGCTCGAGCCCATCGTGGACCGGACAACCGGTATCTGGCGCTTTGCGGTGCGCATCGGCCCCCCCAAAGACCGTGCGGCGGTGAAGGCGGGGACGAAGAGCGGCACGGGTGGGTTTCGGTGCTTGGTTTCGGACTCGCCCATTCCCTTCGACTACATCCGTGCCGAAGGGGAACGGCGGCGACTCGGCTTCGCGATGGTCGCCATTGTTGCACAGCTTCCACGGGGTCGGGCTTATCTGCCAGTGAGCGACGAACAGGTAAAAGCAGCCGCATCTGTGTCGCCGTCTGACTTCCCCGACAGCGACCTGCCGGCGGAAGCCTTGGGTTTTCGTATCCAGAACTACGGCATCACGAAGCACTGGCAGATGTTCACCCCCCGCCAGCTCACCGCGGTGGTGACGCTCTCGGACCTGGTGAAGGCGATCCGAGAGGATGTGCGGCGGGATGCAGGCGCCGCGGGACTTTCAGACGAGGACGCGGAGGCTTACGCTGCCATGGTGGTGACATTTCTGGCGCTGAATCTGAATCGCTGCGCGGACCTCGGCAACTCGCTTTGCACATGGAATCACTGTGACCAAGTGCTGCGAAATCTCTTCAAGCGTCAGGCAATCCCGATGGTGTGGGACTTCGCTGAAGCAAACATCCTGGAAGGTGTTGTCGGCGGCTGGTCAACCTGCATTGAACGAACAGCAAGATCCATCGAAACGATGTCCACACGTCGGGCAGGCCACGCCCGCCAGATTGACGCGGCGAGTCCTTGGAACGGACTCAGAAACGTCCTCGTCAGTACCGATCCGCCCTACTACGACAACATCGGCTACGCCGCCTTAAGTGACTTCTTCTATGTCTGGCTGCGACGCACGGTAGGTGATCTCTACCCTGATCTTTTCAAGACGATCCTCGTGCCCAAGGAGCCAGAGCTGGTCGCCGCTCCGGAACGCTTCAGTGGCGATAAATACAAAGCCAAGGAACACTTTGAATCCGGCTTTCGCAAAGCTTTTGTCGCGTTGCGCGAGAAAATGGACCCGCGGTTTCCGTTGACGGTTTACTACGCCTTCAAGCAGGATGACGAGGAAAGCGGTGCGGGCGAGGAAGAGGCGGACGCAAGCAACGGCTTAACGATCGACCGCACCACCGGGTGGGAAACGATGCTGGAATCTCTCATCGGCACCGGTTTTCAAATCACGGCTACTTGGCCGGTGCGCGCGTCGCAGGCATGGCGGATGCGAGCTATGAGGTCGAATGCCCTCGCCTCCTACAGCGTGTTCGCCTGCCGACCCCGGCCGGCAGATGCCCCGCAGACCGACCGGCGTTCGTTTGTGGCGGAACTAAAGCGGGAGCTCCCGGCGGCGCTGCGCCGCCTCCGGCAGGGCAACATCGCCCCGGTGGACTTTGCCCAGGCCGCCATCGGCCCGGGCATGGCGATCTACTCACGGTATCGCCGCATTCTGGAGTCGAGCGGGAGACCTATGACCGTACGCACGGCGCTCGCCCTCATTAACCAGACCTTGACTGAGGTGCTGTCGGAGCAGGAGGATGAGTTTGACGCCGATACCCGCTGGGCGCTGGCTTGGTTCGAGCAGTTGGGTTTTGCTGAGGGTGAATTCGGTGTGGCTGAGACGCTTTCCAAGGCCAAAAACACCAGTGTCAGCGGCATGGTTCAGGCGGGGATCCTCTCGTCGAAGGGCGGCAAGGTGCGTCTGCTGCGTCCCGACGAATTGCCCAAGGAGTGGGATCCAGTTGCTGACCTGCGTTTGACGGTGTGGGAAATGGTGCATCACCTGATTCGCGCGTTGGAGGCGGGCGGTGAGGGCGCGGCTGCGGAGTTGGTGCGTAAGTTCGGCTCTAAGGCCGAGATGGCCCGTGATCTGGCCTACCGGCTTTACACTATATGCGAGCGCAAGAAGCGAGCCCAGGAGGCGCTTTCCTATAACGGCCTCGTTCAGAGTTGGCCGGAGATCACACGGCTGGCGCGCGAGGGCAGTGAGTCCGGACAAGCACAAAGATCATTGTTCGAAGAGAGTGGGGAATAAGAAATGGCGATCACCAATTACGAACGCGTCGGCAAGGCGCTGGAGCTGCTTAAGGATGGGCTCGCGCCGTTTGTCGAGCGCGAACTCAAATCGCAATACGGTAAGTACTGGATTACAGAGGTGACTGCTAACTGGCCCAATGATGTGTTGTGGACCGGCGATGGCGAGCAACCTCATTTAGACTCCGCCGCGCTGCTACGGCTCATGTGGGAGCAGTGGAACGACGTCTTCCGCAAAACCCTGGGCCAGGCTGAACGCAGTCTGGTAAGTGAATTGCATCAGGTTCGCAACAAGTGGGCGCATCAGGAACGGTTTTCCAGTGATGACGCCTATCGTGCCCTCGACTCTGCCAGCAGACTTCTGACAGCTATTTCCGCTTCGCAGGCTGCAGATCTTGAGAAGATGAAGATGGAGCTGCTCCGTGTGCGCTTTGATGAACAGGTACGCACCGAGCAGCGTAGGAGCGCGGGTACGGCTATTCAGGGTGTAGCGACGGGGAATCTAAAACCCTGGCGTGAAGTGGTTACCCCGCATCGGGACGTGGCCAGCGGACGTTACCAGCAAGCTGAATTCGCGGCCGACCTTTGGCAAGTTTATTTGGGTGAGGGCAGTGACGAATATAGAAACCCGGTGGAGTTCTATCGGCGGACCTATCTCACAGAGAGTCTCAAACGCCTGTTGGTGCAGGGCGTGCAGCGACTGACAGGCGAAGGTGGCGACCCCGTGGTTCAACTACAGACAAATTTCGGCGGTGGCAAGACCCACGCCATGCTAGCGCTTTATCACCTTTTCTCTGACACTCAGCCCCATGAGCTGATGGGCATCGACGGCGTACTACGAGATGCCGGTGTAGACAAACTGCCGGCAGCCCGACGAGTGGTGCTGGTTGGAAATAAGATTTCACCCGGAAATCCGGTGACCAAGCCCGATGGGACGGTTGTGCGAACGCTGTGGGGCGAGCTGGCATGGCAGCTCGGGGGGAAAGAAGCCTTTGACCGGGTGCGGGCCGACGATGAGAATGCAACAAGCCCCGGGGATGTGCTACGCGAGCTGTTCAATCGGTATAGGCCTTGCCTGATACTAATTGACGAGTGGGTGGCCTATGCTCGGCAGCTTCATGACCAAAGCGATTTACCGGCGGGCAGTTTTGAAACGCAGTTCACTTTCGCGCAAGTCCTAACGGAGTCGGCCAAATCGGCAAAACAGTGCCTGCTCGTGATCAGCCTTCCTGCATCGGATACTGCAGGGTCGCCCCACATACAGGCTGATGACGTGGAAGTCGGTGGGCATCGCGGCAGGGAGGCGCTGGATCGTCTGCGCAATGTAGTCGGACGCGTGGAGTCATCATGGCGTCCAGCCAGCCGTGAAGAGGGCTTTGAGATTGTCCGTAGGCGCCTGTTTGAACCGCTGGTAACGCAGGAGCAGTTTGTGGCACGGGACACGGTGGCCCGCGCATTCCACGACCTTTATGAAACACAGCATCAGGAGTTTCCGCTCGAATGCCGCGGGGCGGAATATGAGCAGTGGCTCAAGGCGGCCTACCCGATCCACCCGGAGGTATTCACCAGGCTTTATGATGATTGGTCGACACTGCTGAAATTCCAGCGCACCCGGGGCGTTCTACGCCTCATGGCTGCGGTGATTCATAGCTTGTGGGAAAAGGGCGATCGCAATCCACTGATTCTGCCGGCGAGTATTCCCATTGATGACCCCCGCGTCCAATTTGAACTCACCCGCTACCTTTCGGACAACTGGGTCCCGGTGATCGAGAAAGACGTGGATGGGCCAAATTCCCTTCCCCTTCACCTGGATGGTGAACTGCCGAACCTAGGCAAATTCTCTGCCTGCCGCCGCGCTGCGCGGACGATCTACCTGGGGTCAGCCCCGACGGCTACGGCTGCAAATCGCGGAATCGAGGACAGGCGCGTTAAGCTGGGCTGCGTTATGCCAGGCGAAACGCCAGCCGTGTTTGGCGATGCATTGCGCCGCCTTGCAGCCTCGGCCACTTACCTTTACCAGGATGGTCCCCGCTACTGGTATTCAACCCAGCCCACCGTGACTAAACTGGCCGACGACCGGGCCGAGCAACTCAAACGCAATCCCGATGCTGTCAAGCAAGCACTCGATAAGCGCTTGCGCGCCGACGCGCGCGAAAAAGGCGACTTCGGCAGAATCCATCCTCTCCCTCAGTCTCCTCAGGACGTTCCGGATGATTTGGATGCCCGGCTGGTGGTTCTCGGAATCGATCACCCATACAGCAAGGAGCCTGATAGCCCCGCAGAAGTCGCAGCCAGGGAGATCCTGGAATCGCGCGGGACTTCGCCCCGCCTTTACCGCAATACGCTTGCCTTCCTCGCCGTGGATAGGACTCGGCTACAGGACCTGGACGAGGCGGTTCGCCGATTTTTGGCCTGGGAATCGATTCTGGCGGAGAAGGAGATCCTCGACCTTTCGCCTCACCAGGTGAAGCAGGCCGAGACCCAGAGGGATATTGCGGACAGCACGGTGGCCGCGCGCATCCCCGAGGCCTATCAATGGTTGCTGGTCCCTGTTCAGGATTCCCCGCAGCCGGAGGTAAAATGGCAGGCTCTCCGCCTCTCCGGCCAGGAGCCTTTGGCTGTGCGAGCCAGCAAGAGACTACGCAACGAAGAGCTTCTGGTGACCAGTTTTGCTCCTACACGCTTGCGGATGGAACTAGACCGCGTGCCGCTGTGGCGAGGTGATCACGTCGCTATTGGGCAGCTTGTGGAGGACTTCGCACGCTACAACTATTTACCCCGGCTTAGGGGTCCAGAGGTCTTACTCGCTGCCATACGCGACGGGCTAGCCCTCTTGACCTGGGAGATAGATTCTTTTGCCTACGCTGATAGCTACGATGAAGCAGTGGGCCGCTATCGTGGGTTGCGTTACGCGCAGCAGGTACCCACCGTGGGCTCTGATGCATCAGGGTTGATCGTAAAGCCCGAAGTGGCACTCAGACAGATCGAGGCGACGATGGCGCCATCACCCCAACCCAAGCCGCCGGGGGGCCCGAACGGTGGTCCAAAGGTACCGACGCCGCCAGGGCCGCAGCCCGGCCCGGGTGCGCCGCCCCCTGGTTCGCCTGATCCGGTTCTCTTGAAGCGCTTCCATGGTACCGTGTTACTCGATCCAGAGCGCGTCGGCCGTGATGCCAGCGTGGTTGCTGACGAGGTTATCGCCCACCTTGTTGGGCTGGTGGGTGCAAAGGTGAAGGTAACCTTGGAGATCGAAGCGGAAATCCCTTCAGGCGCTCCTGAACAGGTTGTGCGGACTATCACGGAAAACAGCCGGACGCTTAAGTTCGACGGCCATGGGTTTGAGCGGGAGTAGCTGTTCCCCGTTCCCCTGCCAGACCCGCGTTGGGGGTTGGTGTCGTTACCGGTGTAATATCACGTTGGAGTAGAGGAAGCCAGCCAAGGCATAAGAGGGGCATAGAATAGGAGAGTAGGACACATGAAACAAAAGGCATTTGCGCTTTGCGGCATCTTTGCCGTAGCGCTGTATGTGGCGGCAGTAATTATTGGAGGCATAGTCACGCCCGGCTATAGTCACATAGCGAACGCAGTGAGCGAGTTGATAGCTTCAGGCGCGCCGGCAAAGGCTGTCCTTGATTCGCTTTTCATTGGATATAACCTGCTTCTCGTGGCATTTGCGGCGGGTTTCTGGAAGGGGGCCGGGGGAAAAGGCCAAAAGGCTGCGCGCCTTGCCGCCATATTCATCTGGGTCGCTGGGATACTTGGGGTGCTTATGGCCCAGCCATTCCCAATGGACCAGAGAAATACGCCCGCGACATTCGCTGGGATCATGCACATAGCGGCAGCCGGGCTATGTTTTTTATCCACCATGCTGGCAGTCCTGTTTGCCGGGATATCCTTTGGTAAGGCTCCAGAGGGAAGGAGTTATGCATTCTATTCATATATAACGCTCGCCATTATTTTTGTGACCGGCGGGCTTGCGGCAGCCAGCGCTGGGATGGGCTCGGCATTAATGGGGTTTGCAGAAAGAGCCACGATAGGCGCATTTTTGCAATGAGTTTCCTTTGTCGCGCTTCGGTGGCTATCCGACCTAGCTAGGTTTACCGGATCCGGCCGGTTCCGGTTAGTCCGATAGGTAAATGCGCAATTAGCCCTATGCCTAGCCCGGTGCCTGAACGCAGTGAGAATCCCCATCCGATGGATATCAGGATGGGCTTGCTATACATAGTATGATGGGATTGGCTGTAATAACCTGATGGGGATATAGAGGGCTCTTCTTCGGACCGCCTTTGGTCCGGCTTGCGCACAGGCGCTATGAAGATGCGAAGATGCATTGTGCCCGCGCGCCGAAAACACTCTAGCCCGTTCAGCATACCGCATCCGGCTGTGAATTCGGCGTGCCAATGGTTCATCCACCTGGGGTCGGATATCACTGCTTCTAAAAATTGGGCCTCCACTAGCCTTGCGGTCTCCACATCTTCAAAGGATTTTCTTTCCATAACATGGTATCAGTGACAGGCTGAATATCCAACACTGAAAAGGATACCTCCGATTCGTAGAGGAATCGAAGGTGTTATTCGCTGGGGAGTAGATCAATTCTTGCTCGGCGCTACTAGATCATTTTATCACCGGTGCTGACACATACCCTATTGACGAGGCGATATTCATGTCCTATCCTTAGTTATATGAGTTCCCGCGGGACTTTTCCCTCTGGCTAAGGCCGCTATTAAGTGGTTATACGGAAGACCTGCAACCTTTGCGAACTGCGGTGGGGTTCTGATTATCATGGTTGTTCGATCCAGAGATAATTTTTGTATTGTTCCTCGGCCTTCATGTGTCTCAGCATTCCTTTCAAGGCCAGCTCAACTATTTCCTGAGCTTCGCGGACTACGTCCGAATAATCTTCCTCCGCAAATAGCACATCAAGAGCCTTAAGGCGTTTCTCGGCCTTGATCAGGTAGCTTCCGCCGAGAGTCAGGCCAGTCATAGGTCGATTATCTCCCCCCTTCTGAAATCAGGTTTTAGGTCCCAATACCAGGCTCCTTTCCACTTTACCTTTTTCGCACCCAGCGCCTGAAGCTTCCTTTTTAGTTCATCCAGGTAGTCCGCGAAAAAGCCATTCCTATCATAGAGAATCCTTGCATCTTCAATCATGTCCAAGAACAGAAGACTTCCCGACTTTACCTCATGCGGGGTTTTGATCGCAGGCGAGAGTTCGGGCGTTATTCCGCGCTTCTTCATGTCATTGAGAACATCACTCAGGGACTCCTCCAGCTGAGAGAATTCCTCCATACGTTTCAATCTGCCCTCCGGGAGGGGGGATGCCACGACTAGCAAATCCACGTCCGAATCAGGCCGCGGGACTCCACGTCCCACTGAGCCATAGACCGCCAGGGTGATCAGGCGTTCTCCATAGAGCTCCAACGCTCTTTCTTTGATCGCTTAAAGCAAGCCGTTGAGGAATTCCATCAACATGGAAATCGCTCCTCTCCCGAATATCTTTCTGCACAAAGAGCAAGATCTCCTCCCAAATATCATGTCCGAGATCCCTGCCAATGATGATCCACGTTCCGCGCGTCACTTTAGGTCTCTGGACTCATAAAGAACCCGCCCGGTATGGATAATCCAAAGAGGTAAACGGCCACCGGTGAAAGTCCGAGGAGTGCGGAAGTGAGGCGTTTGAGGACAGTGCCCAAATCTCCACTGGCCTTTATCATAGAGTACACCCCCTTGGGATGTGGTACGAAGGCGGGAAAACCCAACTCAAGCATAGCAGTGACGGGATCTGCTGTCAATGTTTGGGATAGCGGGGGATATATTTTTTCAATCCATATTCTTGTGGCGGCCCGTCTCATGGTATAATTGACGTGCTATGTCCGAGATTGTAATTCTTATCTAGGATCGTAAAGGAGGCAGTCGATTCGAATGAAAACTCTGATAGTATATGATTCGATCTTTGGTAATACAGAGCAAATAGCTCTAGCAATTGGCAATGCTCTTGGTTCTAAAGGGAACGTTGAAACCCTCCGCGTAAGTGATGTAAAGCCAAAGCACTTGAATGGACTGGAGTTATTGATCGTTGGCTCCCCTACCCGAGCATTTAGACCAACAAAGGCAATTACTGACTTCCTGAATAAAATTCCTGCAAATGGCCTTAAAGGTACCAGGGTAGCGGCCTTTGATACCAGGGTTTCTACAGTCGACGTAAATTCACGCTTCCTAAACATGATGGTGAGACTATTTGGGTATGCTGCCAAACCCATAGCAGATAAACTTGAGAAAAGGGGGGGATCGCTGATAATTCCACCTGAAGGGTTTTTCGTAAAAGGTTCCGAAGGCCCACTAAAAGATGGCGAACTTGAACGGGCCGCAAACTGGGCAAGGCTGGCCATGAAGGCGCAATGACCCCTCAACCGATCCCCGTCGCTTCCCCATAGATACCGGGTGCGCTCTTTGGAACTACGAGGGGGTGGATTACATGAGAAGAAGACAAGTGATAATCCTGACCATCTTGATGGTGGTGATCATTGGAGCATACCTCGGAGTAACAGGCATTAAATCGTACATAAAGACTCTTGATGCAAATCTAAAGCAATTGGCAAATCTACCTATATCAGATGTCGACATTTCTAAAATAGCGGATGGCACCTACGCTGGTACTTACGAAGTATTCCCGGTAGCCGCCGAAGTCAAAGTGACTATAAAGAACCATAGGATAACAGGGATTGAACTGGTAAAACACAGACATGGTCGGGGGGCTCCGGCCGGGATAATACCAAGTAAAGTTGTAGAAGCTCAGACATTGAACGTAGATATGGTCACCGGCGCTACGTACAGTAGCAAGGTCATATTGAAAGCAATAGAGAATGCGCTAAATAGTGCCGGCAAATAGACGGCGATTAACAGCCTATGCCTGTAGTTTGGTGGTGGCAACTAAACCGGGTTTCTTTGCGACCTTATCAACCCTATTATGGTCACCATGATCGTGCGTGACCAATATTAGGTCAGCTGGCCCGCCATAGTCATCCCCGGCAAAGGGGTCGATATAAATGACCGTATTTTGGGCGGTCCTAATCCTTACACTGGCATGACCGAGATACTTCATGGTGGGTGAATCAGCAGCTATCCATCTTGCGCTCCTTGAATCCGCCTTTTGAATTTCCCGCGCTGTATCCATCGCTATGTGGTATGCTTTTGCTCAAACAGACCGAGATTCAGGGCCGCGTCGAGGAAGCTCATGCCCAGTTGGCGCGTGTCGAGGCTAGACTGAGACGAATCGAGAAGGAGGGCATGTTTTCCATGTACGAAGTAGTTTTGAAGAAGGTCCCCGCCCAGAATGTGGCGTCCATCAGAAGGGTTTTGCCCAACTATGGTGAACTTGGCGCGCTCTTTGGCCAACTCCTCGGTCCCTTGTTTGGAAGGGCTAAATTCGCCGGACCGACCATGGCAATCTACCATGACCGGGAATTTAAGGAAGAAAATGCGGATGTGGAGGCGGCGATCCCCATCGAAGGGAATCTTCCGCCCGGTGTGCCAGCCCAGGCTAGGGAGCTGCCGGGGGGCGAGATGGCCTGTGCCGTATATCAAGGCCCATATGAAGGAATAGGTGAGGCCTACAACGCCGTCATGGCCTGGCTCGAGCCCAATGGATATCGTATAGCCGGGCCAGTGCGTGAAAACTACCTGCGTAGTCCAGGGGACACCAATGATCCGAAGCAGTATGTCACGGAGATCCGGGTGCCCGTCGAGAAAGCATGAGTCCCATGTAGTCCGCATAGCCCGGTCCCCGGGCGCCCGCTCCGGGGGCCGAACTATACATATCCATGCTGTGATTGATGTCCTGTCTGAAGAATGGGATCCCGATCCGGCTGAGTGTCTAAACACGGCCTTGCAACATGAAATCTTCGTCCAAATTTACTTCCGCTATCGGCGTTGAACCACCCAAACAACATGATGTCGGTGGCTTGCTACTGGAGCATGCGGTAAGGTTCCAAGAGGACGTCAAGGCTGAGCTCCAGCGGCTTGCCGATATCTCCAAATGGCTGCGCAAGGAGAGAGAATTTGCCTTCTACGGCGATGTGGATTTTATCCCCACTGATGAGTATAGCGAGGAAGATGCCGAAAGGGCACGCGAGGACGCAAGGTTTGCGGTGACGATTGCGCGGAGGGCAATGCTGGCGGATTGATGCCATTTCTTCTGTAGTAGCCCCATTTGCGCACATAATAAGGTACAGCCCTGGTTGGTCCTCGTCTTGGCGACAGAAGGGTTGGAGCTGTTTGCCCGCGCGTAGGCGGAGGATCGAAGCGTCGGCCTATGCTGGGCACTTCGCCCGGTTTGGTTGCCAGCTGCAGTTGTCTTGGGCGTCTTTGAGTGGTTTTACGTAACCATAACGAAGGGAAAGATGCTTCACGATGCGCCGGGTGAGTCTTAGCGCCTGCCTATTGCCTATAATGATAGTAATCATGTTGCTTGTACCGATACATAGCTTCGCAACCCGGGAAGACCCAGCCCCCTCTGCGGATTGCCCCCTCAATCCGGCCGATCTGGAGGCTTTTTTTGATGGAATCATGGCGACCCACTTCCAAACCTATCACATTCCGGGCGCGGCAGTGGCGGTTGTCAAGGACGGAAAGATTCTTCTCGCTAAGGGTTACGGCTACGCCGACATCGAAACTCGCACACCCGTTGACGCGACAAAGACCCTCTTTCGGATCGGTTCAGTATCAAAGCTCTTCACTGTCGATGTAGAACTTTGGGGACGATAGTGCTTTGATGAGCCTGTCCACCGCAACCCTTTCGACGGAGATAACTAGATCAATATCATGCGTAGACCGGGGTTCGCCCTGTAGACTCGAAGCAAGCGAGCCTGTCACCATGTAGTCTATACCGGAGTCTTCGAGAGCCTTTATGACTTTTCTCAGTAGTTCCTGTTGTGGCATTTTGCAATACGCTCCAGGTATATGCTTCTAATCTCATTGTCAGACAAATGAGGGTATCGCCTTCGTAAGCCATGAAGAAACAGGCCCTTTGTGAAATCAGATAGCTCAAAGGCCTTCTGTAGCCGCTGTTCGGGCGACATACGGCGCAGCACGCTTATGTATATACCGTGATTTGGATGTGGCTTGATTTGCATAACCCGCCGCCTTCACATCGCAATTGCAGCCGGGCCTGAATAACCAGCTCCATGCTATAGAGAAGCCGGAGTATTTCGTTTTCTGTATGCTTTTGCAGGCCGTTTGCGGGATTTTCCGGTATTGAGCATACCATATGCTACCATATGTGTCAATGGACACTTTCGCGGATGAGAGAGATCTTGCCGCGCCTGGAGGGGATACGGTAGACTGTGAACGAGAAGGCCAGGATCGTGGAATTTGGTTACTACGCGCAATCTTTTAGAAGATTTCAGAGACGCGCCCGCACGTTGAGCCCCTGCGCGCCAAATTGGGGAGACTATTAGGGATCGGATATTCAGCCTGTCACTGGTATCATGTCATGGCGCGGGAATCCTTTGAATGCCTGGAGATCGCAAGGCTGATGAACGACCATTTCGTTAACATCAAAGTGGACTGTGAGGAGCGCCCCGATATCGACCATGTTTACCAGGCCGCGGCACAGATCATTTCGGGACAAGGAGGTTGGCCGCTGACTGTCTTTCTCACTCCTGACAAAAAACCATTTTACGCTGGCACGTATTTCCCGCCACAAGATCGCTACGGCCGTCCAGGATTTAAGCTGGTCTTGAGCGAGCTGGCCAGGCTATGGGAGCATGCCCCCGAACAGATCGAAGAAGCAGCCAAAGAAATCTCAGAGGCTCTTCAGGAAGGAATCAGATACAATCACAAGGAAATCGCCGGTTCAGTAATCTCCGCCGATCTACCGTCGACCGCGCCCATCCGCCAATTGAAGCGTGCCTATGACCCTGACAATGGCGGATTTGGCGGCGCTCCGAAATTTCCCCTAAACATTCTGAACCTTTTCCTCCAGCAGAGTAAAACTCAGCCGGAGTTGCTTCACATCGTCACTGAATCCCTGTCAAAAATGGCGCAGGGCGGTATATGCGACCAGCTGGGAGGCGGGTTCCATCGCTATTCCACCGACGCCCGGTGGCTGGTCCCCCATTTCGAAAAAATGCAGGTGGCTGTCATCCTTGGCAGCCTTCAAATTATGGACGCCGAAGTCCCGAAGTCAGTGCACTTGCATAGCTATTTGGAATATGCTAAAGTTGAGCTGGACGACGTAAAATATTCCCAAGAAGGAGGTCACCATTTTTGGGTTTTCCCCCACGCCGGCCACTGGAATTGGCGCGTCCTCCATTGATTCCGCCTTGGGATAGCCTCTTGGATCGCGGTATTGCCTACCTCGCGCAGCATGATGTCCTGGCGAAAGTTCGCGCCGCCGCCTTAATTGGTAGTGTGGCCGAAGCTAAAGCGGAACCTGGCTCAGACCTCGATATGGTACTTGTGGCCGAGGGAAAAATCCCCTGGAACTTGACGGGCGACCTTCTCGAATGGTCACCTCGTTTTCAGGTGGTTGATTTGGAACCGGGTGAGCTGGCAAAGCATTTCGACAGGAACACGATCATGGCTTGGTCCATTCGTCGGGGGATTATCTTGGCCGATCCAGACGGAATACTACAGGAGCAGTTGGCCCGACCGGCGGCGTTGCCAAGCCGTGAATGGTTACAAGAGTTATGGCAACATATATGGCACGATTACCTATTCGGCCTGGAGCTTTGGCGACGGGCTCGACAAGAGCACCGTCAGTTTTGCACATCCGAATGCTGGGGGCATAACGCCATCTTCCTTGCACGAGCCGCGATAAACTTCAGTCTCATCTGGGCTTGCCTCCATAGTCAAGTGCCGACTACGAAGCCGGCACTGCGCGAAGCCCTGCGCCAACTGGCTGTTCCTTCCCACATCCTTGCAGGCTGGGAAGTGGCGGTACGAATCCGGCGGGAAGACGAAGATACGTCCCCGGACCAAATCGCCGCGATAGGGGCAGCGGCCTCGTGGTTCTCCCGCTCCCTCATCCGTACTTTTAGCCGCCCCTCATACCGCGGGCAATAGAAAAAAATAGCCTCGTCCTTTATAGAGCGTTCTTTCCGCTGCTGCATTAGGGCTTGCGCCCGGGGGTGATCATGAGCACTCAGGTCAAAAAAGCACAGCCGGAGGAAGCGCTTATATCAGCCAGGCATAATCCTGACGGCAATCCACAATGTATTCGATGTACACTGTATCATCCTTGACTTGATAAATGAGTAAATATCGCTTATCCACAAGCAGTTTTCTATATTTATTTGCGGGCAATGCCGGATCGGTAAGCCGGGAACCCTGCTCCGGAAAATCCCGCAGGGATTTTGCAGCCTCGATTACATCTACCCTTAGCTTGTCCGCCACTTGGGTGCTGACCTGTGCTAAAAAGTGGGCGTGCTGCACGAGCATCTCTCCCGCTCTTTCCGAGATAATGACACGGTACCATTTATCCACGCTGCTCACCGGCAGCCTCCATAATGGCTTTTTTCATCATTTCATCCACTTCGCCGATTGAAAATCCCTTTTTACCCATCAACCGGTCCTCCTCGACCGCCACAAGCTGTTCCCGCAGCCTCAGCATGCTTTCCCGCCGGGAAAACGTGGCGATATCCATGACCACTAAATCGCCCTCGCCGTTTTTTGTTAGGAAAACAGGCTCTTTGGTGGTCTTGCAGAGCGTGGAGATCTCGTTGTAGTTCTTGCGAATTGCCGCCGACGGCTTTATGTTCATTACAGAGCCCTCCTGTAGCAGTATATTATGCTTATCATATGCTTATACTACTACAACTATTCTTAAAAATCAAGATCACCTGCCCAATGTCACGTTTTCATGTTCCCCCTTGACACACCACATAAACACGGTGCGCGCGGAAATCACCGTGCGCACATTCTAATATACCCCATCCCTGAGAGCCCATGATTTCTGGTTTTCGGCATAGCTTCTCAAGTGCTAACTCGGATTCCTCCTCGTCAACAAGCCACTTTACGACGAGGCTTGCATCCACGCAGACGACGCCCATTTACGACCGCTCCCCTCTGAGTTCCAACAGCGCATCCTCGGAGGTGTATGTCATGGGTTCTCTCCGGGCCTTCCGTTCTTGCCGCATCTCACGCAACCTTTTTCTTAATGCTGCAACAAGCTCGCGTGGTGAAAGCTCCCTCTCTGTTGTGGAATCCGCACCGTAGATAGACAAGGTCTCCTTTACCTGAATCGGCCAGGGCTTACTTCCGGGTGATATCGCATGGGCCTGAGGATCTCCTCCCGCGACGGTGTCTACTTCTTGGGGGAGCGGGCTCCCTTCATCTCGCCCCATGTCGATAATAGAAGCAATCTCGTCAGCGGAGAACCTTCGTGTGTTGCCTATCTTTATGCCTTTTAGCTTGCCCTCTCGAATCCATCGCCATATTGTGGGCTCCGAGACCCTGAGGTAATCCGATACCTCCCGGACCGTCATTAATGGCGGAAGGCTTGGTGGTTGAGGCTTTTGCATGATCGTCACCTCTCAGGTATATTATACCAAACCGAGTCATCGCCTATCAATAACTATCAATGCCTATCGTCCACAATCATGGAAACTCAGAGAAATTCATAACCCTTCTTATCCTCATCCCTTAGCGGCGATCTGCTTTTGCAGACAGTCGCCTCATGATATGACATCATGGCAACCACTGCCTGCTTGGATCTAGCATGATTATACCATGATCTGTACCGCCGTGAGGGGAATTTAGCACGCCCTGTTAACAACCAAATGAGCAGCAGGTGAGAGTGCTTAAATGCAGAATATAGAATCGTAGAATCGGATGCAGGAGGATGCAGGACTTCCTGACACGGCACGTCGATATGGGGGGCGTAGCTGGTGATGGATGTATTCAGATTGCGCGACAGCCTGATATCGGATTACGGCAGCTATGTGCGTAGCTTCATCAACATTCAGGATGAGCGGATTCGCACGACAGTGGAGCATGCTCTTGATGGCGGTTTGCTTTGGCCGGAGCCCTTGATCCAGCTCAACCCGTCTTTCGAGCCCGGCGAGTCTATTGACGAACTCGTAGACGGGGGCGTTTTGCACCCTGAATGTCGCCATATCTTTCGTCTCAAGAAGAACGAGGGCAGTCCGGGAAAGCCGCTCCGCCTTCACAGGCACCAGTCTGACGCTATCAGAGCTGCGCGGACCGGGGCGCATTATATTCTGACGACGGGCACCGGATCGGGTAAGAGCCTGGCTTATATCATCCCCATAGTCGATCCGCTCCGCAGGCATGGTTTCCCCGGTTTCGCACCTCATGAAGTCAGGTTTTCGGTTAGGGGGAGCGCGGCTTGAATGTTAACCTGACTGCTGAAGAATTGAAGCGCACTATTACTGCCGAAGGTTGGGCTTCACCGGAGATTACGAAAGAATAGGCATGAGGGCTTATATGGGCGCTCTCGTTCATAAGTCCAATGGATATCGTGGCGCACGTAGACCCTTAGATCCGAGAATATGCGAGAAGCACGACGAATTCACATGCCATGACGCGCCGTCTCTCCAGGCGCGGTTCAAGAATGGGGGATAGATATCAGATTATGACTACTCAACTCTATTCGGTGACTCAACCATCAATTGATATGCTCATGGCTTGGGTTAAATCCGGCGAGATCGCCATTCTCGAGATCCAGCGCCCTTTCGTATGGAGCGCAGTCCAGGTGCGGAATCTTCTGGACTCGCTCTTTCGGGGATATCCCGTAGGCTATCTCATCGCATGGCGTAATCCTGATGTCAAACTCAAGGATGGCACTTCATCTGCAGGAAAGCGTATACTCATCGATGGCCAGCAACGCGTGACCGCTCTTATGGCGGCGCTCTTGGGACGCGAGGTCGTGAATAAGGACTACAAAAAAGTGCGTATCCGCATTGCTTTTCATCCCGGCCAGCGCCGATTCGAGGTCTCCAACCCAGCCATTGAGAAGGATGTCTCCTGGATTCCTGATATAGCCGTAGTTTTTGATCCGCATACTATGCTGCTGGATTTGATCGGCCGTTATTGTCAGCTGAATCCCGGCACTACACAGGATGATGTCTTTCGAAGTCTAGAACTCTTGCGGGGTATCACCAGCAATCAGATCGGCCTGATAGAATTGGCTCCAGATCTGGATATCGAGACCGTCACCGAAATCTTCATCCGTGTTAACTCAGAGGGTGTGCCATTGAGTCAGGCAGATTTCGCCATGTCAAAGATTGCAGTCAACGAGACCTACGGCGGCCCGATTCTGCGCAAGGCCATTGATTATTTTTGCCATCTTGCGGCAAAACCAGAGTTCTTCGAAAGCCTGAGCGGCGACGAGGAGTTTGCCGCAAGTGAGTTCTTCCCTCAGATGACGTGGCTGCGCAATGAGAATAGCGACCTGTATGACCCCTCCTATACAGATATGTTACGGGTAGCTTTCACTTCAGAATTCAAGCGTGGCCGGCTGGAAGACCTGGTTGCTCTACTCTCAGGCAGGAATTTCGAGACCCGACAGTACGAGGGGCGCATCATGGAGGAATCCTTCTCACGCCTCAAAAAAGGCATCAGTCGTTTCATGAACGAAACTCATTTCAAGCGATTTCTGATGATCATCCGTTCGGCTGGCTTTGTGGATTCATCAATGATAGGGTCGAAGAACGCCTTGAATTTCGCGTACATCTTGTATCTGACTCTTCGCCAGATTGGGGTGGCGGACGGCGATATTGAACATTATGTACGTCGCTGGTTTGTTATGTCTCTTCTGACAGGCAGGTACTCCAGCCAACCGGAGACAACGTTCGATTATGATATTCGACAAATCTATGCCCAGGGCATTGTAAACTACGCCCAGAACTTGATTCAGGGCGAATTGTCAAATGCTTTTTGGGAGACCTCCCTGCCTCAGTCCATGGACACGTCCGTTGCGTCAAGCCCATACTTCCGGCTCTTCGAAGCGGCGCAGATTAAAGCCAACGACCGGGGATTCCTCTCGCGGGATATCACTGTGCGTGAGCTGGTTGAGGTAAGGTCAGATGTCCATCATATCTTTCCCAGGGGGTACCTCAAGAAAAATGGCTTGTCACGGGGTGAGTACAATCAGATTGCCAATTATGTGGTGGCGCAGAGCGAGGTCAACATCGCTATTGGCAGCAAAGAACCGCGCGTGTATTTCGGCCAATTCCTGGAGCAGTGCCAGGGTGGACCAAGACGCTACGGCAGCATCACGAGTCTGGACGAGCTACACGTGAATCTGCAAATGCACTGTATTCCTCAAGGGATAGAGGAAATGACCGTCGCGGATTACCCCAGATTTCTCGCGGAGAGGCGCAGGCTCATGGCAGACAAGATTCGTCGCTATTTTGAGGCGTTGTGAAAATAGGCGGGCGTTAAACCGGAGGCTGACGCAGAGAAGGTGCCTTGATTTGGACAAGCCCGGGGCTGTGGGGCAATTATACTTGTGGCTATATTAATTTTGGTCATGTGCGTGGTTACTCTATACTGGCTGGTTTAGGAGTAAAGTCTCCCGTCGGAAATTCCTGAGCAGATTATAAATATTAACGCTTTCTATAAAGTTTGGTCTATAGGGAGGTACCGCCGTGACCTACGAGTCAATTACTGAAGAGATGATTCAAGCCCTTGATGATGAAATCGACGCCATCAAGAAAGGTGCCGGGGACAACAGATTAGCCTTGAACATCCTTTCTCATAGCCATACCACCGAACAAATGATCAGGCTTGACAATCCGCGATTGACCACAGCCTTCCTTGATTTCAATGGAATTACTGGGGCTCTCAACAGGGAAAAGAGAAGAAAGCGAGGCTTTACTGAAACGTATTTCAGCAATTCTGGAGAAAAGTATGAGTTGGCCAAGGTGCCCCAATCCAAAATGCGGGCGGCCAATGGTACTGAGGACTGGCAGATTCGGTCCCTTTTTTGGGTGCCCGGGCTATCCGCACTGCAAAGAGACTGTAAATGTACCAAGGCCAGTGCTTGAAGCAATCATCGAGGAACTCGATATCCCTTGCCCGGTCTGTGGGGACGGGCGAATGCGATTCAGGGTCGGATCGAAAGGGGCATTTCTGGGATGCAGCAGGTACGATGACTGCAAAGCGACGTTGCCGTTGGGGTGAGTGAGTTACTATTCCCTGATGCGGAAACCGTGCCGAAATCAGGATTACCCAAAGGGGTAGTGAACCTGGCTTATTATCTTATTCTGGATCATAAGGACGACCATAATTTGTCATCTGAAAGCTTGCGGAAGACGGTAGCGAGCCCTTGCTTATCCAGGCGTCCTGAAGCAACATCCATCATCGTGCCATAAAGCATTCCATCCGGGTCGGCTATCCTTACGGCGTTCAATTCCAGGAATACCAGAGCGCAAACCAGAGCGGTCCGTTTATTGTCATCGATAAATGGATGATTATTGCAGATATGAAATGCATAAGCTGCCGCCATTTCAAAGATGTCTCTATGGAGGAATTCCCCGTTGAAGGAGGCCTGTGGCATCGCCAGGGCTAAGAGCAATAAATCGATGTCGCGAATGCCTGGGTGCCCCCCATAGCGTTCAATCTGGTCCTTATGAATTTCGATCGCCTCGGCCAAAGTCAAAAAGGTTCTGTCATCCACGCCCGAGCCATCCCCCCCACAACTTGTTGCCTTCGCGAAGATCGCGCCTTATTCTGCAAGCTTTCTTAGAGTGGATTCATGTTCGGCGTTTATCTTGGCAAGCGCGCTCTTGAACCGCTCCTCGCGTGTCACATCGTCTATAGGGGAGATAATCAGGTTCTTGCCATCCGTGACGATTTTCAAGGGCGTATTCATGGTGATATTCAGTAGCTCTAGTATCGGCTTATCGATGATCAGCGCCGCGCTGTTTCCATGCGTAGTTAAGGTTTTAATCACAGTCATCCCTCCTATGGATCCATTGTGATTACAATATATCACCAAGAACATGATCAGTCAAGTAGTATCTTCTCGAGGGGCGTGTAACTTCTTTGTGTCCCAAAAAATGAATTTATTGGCGACATATTCCTTCACACTATGCTGGTGGCTTGGCGGGGTAGGAGTATCATAGGAGCACTTCCGTAGTGAGGTCAGGTGGCGAATAATTCGCCACCTTTGCGCGAGGACCGACGAAATTATCACCACCTTCCCATAGGGGAAAGACCATTTACACAAAGAAGTTTGCGTTCTCGCTCAGACTGACTAAAATATCGTTACCTTGACCCAATATATGCCATAAATTCTATTATCATGGACAATTATCTCCTTAAATCTTCCAATTTAGGTTTGGTGTGGCGAGAATTTCGCCACCCAAGAGCGAAGACTGGCGACGATGTCGTCACCTCTCAGCAAAACCTGACGAGATTTTAGCCACCTGCATGCGAGATCAACGAAGGTACTGGGATATCTGAGGCTACTGTGGACCATCGAAGATTCATATCACGAGTGGGATCCAGCCCGGGCGCATCTTCTATTGGCGTAAGCACAGCGCAGTCCCTTAATCAGCAAGGGCCATAGATTGATCGCGGAGGCTGCGGTGCATATCGCCGATGGGGACGTGGGCGGGGCAATGCCGCTCCTGGACCAAGCCGAACGCGAGGCGGATCGGGCGATCTTTGCATGGGATGCTGAGATCCAGCGCCATCGCCTCAAGGCCTTACGCGAATGGGCTGCAAAGCAGGGGTGAAATCCTCCACTGACTCAATGGGGCTCATTTCACCTGGACTTCTGTAATAGGTAGCCGTATATTTCCCGACGCCTAAGACTAATAACCGGTGGCAAACCTCTTTCACATGCTCCGCGCTACATAGCACATAGAGTGCCCGATGCGGCATTGGAAAAATAGTCAGATCCTGGAGGAATCTCTCACTAAATGAAGAATAACCTACTTACACCACCATTCCTATAAGCGCCGCACAATATCTCATGCCATAGTTCATTTCGATTTAGCTGGTTTCAGGAGTGTGTGGGCCTTTATGTGTGGTTGAATCCGGAATTAGAGGTAGCATATCTCGGGGTGAGGGAAAGCATGAGGATCCTGCATACCTCCGATTGACACCTTGGGCGGCCCCTCGAGGGCCGTTCAAGGCTAGATGAGCAACGCGAGTTCATCGATGAGCTGTGCGGAATTGCCGATGATCAGAAGATTCAACTCGTCCTCGTGGCAGGTGACGTGTTCGATACGTATAATCCTCCTGCCGAAGCCGAAGTACTCTTCTTCGAAACGATGGAAAGGCTGGCCCGTGGAGGCGCGCGAGCCGTAGTAGTCATTGCGGGCAATCATGACAGCCCCGACCGGCTGCGCGCTGCAAACCCGCTTGCCTGGAGGCATGGCATCTCCATCGTTGGGTATCCGATGGAGCAGCTTTGCTCGGTAGACGCCGCTGAACGACATGCTATCGACCCGTGCGCAGAATCTGAGGTCGCGGCTGCCGCCGGGCGGACGGAACGTGCTGGTAAGCTCTGGCAGCAGGTTTTTGAGATAGCGATAGAGTTGCTTCCTGATGTCCCGCCGCATGATGGCACACTACTTGCAAAACTTGCGGATGACCAATTAGCTGGAGTGGCACAGGCATGTACGTAGGCGGAACAGGCCTGGCGAGACACGCTCACGCGAGAGCAAGCGGCCGCGCTCGCCGCAGAGCTTCGCCATTCGCGGGGACTATGACCGGGAAGGCCTCGCACGCCGAAAAGAGGAGATAGAACGTCAAGACAGGGACCTTTCCAGTCTGGAAGAACGGTTCCGGAAAGCTCAGCAGAAACAGCAGGAGCTAGAGCAAGAGGTCAAACAGCTGGAGAAGCACTCTCAAGATGTCCGTGAAAAGGTCAGTGCGGTGAGCCAGGCGCTAGAGGGACTACAGCAACGCCTGGCCGAGCTTCAAAGCGAACTTGAGAACACAACCGGCGGACAGGACCTGGATCGGCTCATTACAGATAACGAGAAGGCGATCTCAGGTCTCAATCGCGCGGAACAAGATGCCAGGGCTCGGGAGTCTGCTGTCCGCGAGAAGCTCGAGATGCTAGGTAAAAAGGTGGCTTCGCTAGATTCGGGCATCAGGAGGAGCAGGGAGGTTCTGGACGACGTACGGCAGCGCCTCCGAGATGGTCTTGCCGAATCTGGCTTCGCCTGTCTCGAGGAAGCCCGCGAGGACGGAACCGGTAGCGAAATCCGGCCTCACTACATCTGACCTATTCGACCCAAAGACCGAGTAAGAAGGCTTTAGTCTAAGCGAAGAGGCATCGTTCAAATGGTGTAGATGGGAGTACGAACGGGCAGTTGCGATATCATAATAGAGGAATTTCATAAGACCCTTATACTCTATGCCCCTTCTTCCTCTACAGGAATGATCTTCACATCAATCCCATAATCATGGATGAGCGCATTGATCTCCTCAAGCCCGGAAAAATAGCAGTCATGCTCCCGGCATAGTGCCACAGCATCCGCAGTAAAACCAGCTGTCGACACCAGCCAGATTTGTACTTTTTCTGCTCCTCTCTCCGACTTCAGTACCGCCGCAGCCTCCAGAACCCGAGCCACCTCCGGCCGCGTCATAGGCTTATCCTTACGATACTTACATTCTGCCGCCCAAACGAACGTCCCTTCAGGCGTGGTATACTCCCCAAAACCGTCAATCTGAAACTCCCTGCTGTCGGGAAGCTTCACCTTATAGTCCCCGGTCATGTGGAAGCGTGGTAATATCACCTTTCCCTGGCGGCCGAAAAGCTCCCCGGGAAGTTCCTCATTATTTGCATGCGAGAGGAGGTTTTGCACCACTTGCTCCAGGAGTTTCCCCTTGAGATAATTGAAAGCGCCTCGCCATTCCAGTTCCACCTTGTCTAAGCCCTTTAACTCATGTTCATAACGATGCCGGATATACCTCATAAGCAGCGGGTCGTTGAAGGTGTAATACCTAAAGTCGCTACGATAAACCAAATCAGCCAGATAGAGCTTCTCGATCTTTTCCTCGACCATCGCCGGAGGTACCTTTAGCTTGGCAGCGATGGCCTCGATGTCTACCGGCGCATCGGTATACTTGGTGAAGTAGTAGATAATCTTTTTCCCTAGCTCCACGTCATTATCCTGGTTGAGTAGCGCTTGGTTCTCCGCAAAATGTGTTTCCCAGAAGCCGAAAATCTTCCCGCGGGTAACCTCATATTCTACTACTCGATCGATATCATCCA
This sequence comes from Bacillota bacterium, assembly GCA_013178415.1. Taxonomy (NCBI): domain Bacteria; kingdom Bacillati; phylum Bacillota; species Bacillota bacterium. Next base: position 78,577 of record JABLXA010000010.1, read on the forward strand.
GAGTGAGAAAACGCCTCCCCGGACAGGTCGAAGTCACACAACAATAGATATAATAGGGGTGCCCGGCTGTCTGCATACTAAGGTAGAGGGCTGCCTCATCCGTGGTCGGCGCGTCACCCGCATAAAGATGAAGCAAGACTTTTAGGAGCGTTGCCCCGTCCACCAGCGCCATGGGCTTAAGGTAGCGAAAATCGAAACGCCCGCCCAACGGCCCGCCCATCACGGTGCGAAAGATCATAGTCACCGCCGAGCCGGTGACGAGCATCGGCGCACGCCGACTTTGGGCCGCGCGATCGTAAGTCGCTGTAAGATCGGTGGCAAAACTCTTGCCGGGTTTGATGTCTTCCGGGTCCGCTATATCATAGACATAGAATTTCATGTCCTGAAATTCGTCGATAATCACAGCGACATGGATCCCCAGGCGCACGCCAAGCTCCTCTGGAGCAAACAACATATCTTCCCAGTGATTACGTGCATCCTGCCAGCCGGCTTCTGTATAGCGCGTAAGGAATCTTTTGATAAAATCCTCTTGAATAAAGCGGACCCGCGTGTCAGTAGTCTCTAACGCCAGCAGATCTTTCAGACTCATGCGGCGTGAGCCATAAAGCACCGGGTCACGTAAAAGGTAGGCAATGTATTGCCTGAAAAATGTAGTGTAATACTCCAGCAGGAATTTATGGAGAGTGGTCTCCTCCCGTTTCATTTTGAAGTAAAACGGCGCCACCCCATAATCCTCGAAAAAGACCTTGTTCACCAAACGATCCAGGAGAGCAGTTTTTCCCATGCGCCTCGGGGATATCAGGGCAAGACTACCGGAAACTAGATTCTTGATGTTACGATACCACTCTTCCAGTTCACGCAAGATCTCTAGGCGGTCTGTGAATTCGCCTTCCAGGAGTAGTTCCTCCACAGGGTTGACCTTCCCCATTAGTGCTCCGCCCTCCTCTATTTCCAAACTATACTATATTCTAGCCTAATTCCCCATGAGAAACAAGGGCGCGCCGGACACCGCTCGTTCGGCGGGTAGCCGGGCGAATGCTAAGAATCTAAATATGTGCCTGATGTTACGATACACCTCAGGGCTTCCCAGGAGGCCCTGAGCGGGTCCCGGTATCATTACCGAGGACATGCTCTCATCATAGAGGGCACTACCCTCTTCCGGGGTCCCCTCTCCGGGGTACTTCCCGCTCCAGCGGGTACTACCCTCCCGGGCTACCTTTACACAGAAGGGAGATGACTATAGCTTAAACTTACCCCAAATTGTGTCTTGACATCGGGGACCACCTCGCGGGGCGAAACCTTACAAGAGCGTTCGATTTACGAGTGAGTGGCGGTATGGGGAGTGGCGGCATTCGGATTGGTTTTTGGGTTTGGCGCCGGATAGAGGGTAAGGATGAATTCTTCACCGGAGACCTCTAATCTTGGTTCGCGTGCGCCTGCCATGCGCATTTCTTTGAGGATCATAGGGATTCCTCTTCCCAGCCGCTCGATATAACCTAGATTCTGCATATAACGCAGGAGCTGAGGATTCCGCGCAAAAGAAACACCGATCTTCATCTTTTCGATTGTCACGGTATTGGGCAGCCGGCCGGGGCTGTGAAACTCTACCCGGTCGTCGAAGACCAGAACCCGGATTTGAGATCCGGCGATGCTGTAGTTCCGGTGAACCACGGCATTGACAACGGCTTCACGTAGCACCTTGGCCGGGTAGGGCTGATGATCGATTCTGCGTGTGCCTGCGAAATAGACAGGGGTTGGTACGCCTACTCTGATCCTTTCTACAGTCTTATCTACGACGTCAGGCAATCGCCCATTAATGACCGTCCGGTCCACAAGTTCATCCGCTAGCGTTATTCCGCGGATGCGTGCCACCGTTAACCCGCTTTGCGGCAGGTTTACTTCGGGACGAAGGCCAAAAAGGAGCAAACCTCCCACTGTAGCCACGATGCTCTTGGTCGTTTCCTCGCGGATCAGAATGCTTGCATTGATGAGAATTCTTTCGGTGGATTCAGGTTCGGCAAAGGGATCGAAATCGTGAAAGCGTTGGAAATAGTCGGCGACGGCATAACGGTCAATATCCGCGATAGATGTGCCAAGAACGGGTGTTTCATCGTAGGTGACCATCCCGGAGCTCTGAAAAAGCCGGCTTAGTTCTTCGCGCGTTGCCTCTCTTTTCTGGCTTCCTACACGAACGTAATAGTGGCCGGTGCTGCTTTGATAGGGTGCTACTACCCCTTTAGGGATGGTCAACACGGCTATATCCTTATGATCAGGGAATTTTACAATCTCAAAACCAGGAATAACCCCGGGGATAACTCCAGTTCGACAAATATTCAGGCACCACTCTTCCAGATCATGACGCGTTAGCCCCACTCGCTGACCATGATCATCCACGCCCAAAAGGATTCGTCCGCCTTCGGTGTTGGCGAAAGCGACGATTTCTTCGGCAAGATGATGGGGCAATATGCGATCTTCCTTGAATTCAACATAGGAATTCTCCCCGGCTTCGATCATCTCTTCCAGTTCTGCGCGTGTCATCTATTATTCTCCCCAATCTCCCCAATCTTGTTCCGCTGTTATAGGGAATAATATAGCCTGCTACTCTATGCCTTTACGCCGCCACCTCGTTCAGGATATCGCCAGTTGGCACTATCTGGTATAATCATACAATAGGTTCACAAAAGAGGCAAGAATGATATGATGCTCCCGCAGGGCTTCATGTCGTTATATTAGTTTCTCCGTTTCTCCTCGCCTCCCTTGACGCGCGCGCCATATTGTGTCATCCTGTAAGCGTGGTGCCTAATCGTGGTGCCCTGTACAGCGAGGGCCATGGATGATGGCAGTAGCACGGATGGTAGAAGCATGGGTGGCAGCAGGGTGCCGGGAGAGGGGGATCGCGGGTCAGGATGAAGAGGTGGACCTGGGGGTCCGTCAGGGGCCCCGGGATGTTCCATGTGACGATAGACCCGGAAGGGCCGGGGGTGCTTCGACTTCACCTCAGGCGCGCTGGGGGCTCGAGGCGTTCGATGCTCGCCGCCCTCAGCGGGCGGCCCAGGAACCTTCTCTGGATCAACGGCAGCCAGCTCCTGCTCCTGGACGAGAGCAACGCCGACACAGTACAAGCCCTCATCGAGGTCGCCCACGAGCGCACTCGGCCGGGGCGCGAGGTGTCGGAGGAGACCTGGCTCGACGTCAAGCGAGAGACGGCGCGGCGGGTGCACCGGCTTTACCCCCGCGTGCCCGTTGACGAGATAGAGGGCGATATCGATTACCTGTATGGACTTGTCGTGGAGCTCTCGCGGGGGGCGTGCCCCAGCGAACGGGGCGTCCCGGGGCGCAGCATGGCCGGGGCCGAGTGGCAGGCGCCTGCGCGCATGGACCTCATGGTCTCGTCTATGGGCGGCTCGGGCTGCCAGAACGCGTGTGCCTGGTGCTATGCCTCGGATATGCCAGAGGTCCGCGAGCTCGACACCGCCTCATGGAAGCAGGTGATCGACCGGCTGTGGGACGCGGGGATACCGATGGTGAATTTCACCGGCGGCGAGCCGACGATGCGGCCCGACCTCGTGGAGCTCGTGCGCTATGCTGAGAGATTTGTCACCGGTCTCATCACGAATGGCAGGGCGCTCGCAGGGCTCGTGGGCAAGCTGAAGACGGCGAGCCTGGACTACATCCAGGTGAGCATCGAGTCGGCGGATAGGGACGTTCACGATGCGATCGTGGGCTCTAAAGGGGCGTGGGAAGAGACCGTCCGCGGCATCAGGGCCGCGCTGGATGCGGGCATGTACGTCTCTACAAACACCACGTTGACGCGGGCGAATGCAAAAGGGTTCCCCAACCTGCTGCGCTTCCTCGCGGGCGCCGGCGTGAGATATGTGGGCTGCAATGCGCTGATCCCCGCCGGGCGCGGCGCGAGGCATCCCGACGCGCTCGAGGCCCCTGAGCTCAAGGCTCTCCTCACCGGGGCCATGGTGGTCGCGGGCGAGCTGGACCTCGAGTTAAGCTGGTTCACACCTACATGCTATAAAGACCTCGATCCGGTGGCACTCGATCTCGGGGCGAAATCGTGCTCGGCATGCCATACCAACATGGCGGTGAGGCCTGACGGCGTGGTTGTGCCGTGCCAGTCGTGGTTGCACGATGAGGGGCTCGGCAACATCCTCACGACGTCCTGGAAGCGCATATTCAACCACCCGCTCGCCCGCAAGATCAGGGCCCACGGCTTTGCGCCCCAGGAGTGCAGGAAATGCGAGCATTTCGCCGTCTGCGGCGGGGCCTGCCCATTGGAGGAGTTAAATCGGCGTGGGACGGGTAACAGGAGGGGGATAAGATGAGGCAGACGTTTCCCCGGACACTTCCCGTCATGGCGTTAGTGGGCCTCCTCCTATGCCTTGCGGTCGCGACGGCGGCCGGCCCTGTCGCCGCTCCGGTCTATGCATCGGGGGACACTGGCACATACAGGATACTCAATTATGTCGTGACCATCGAGCCCCAGCCGGACGGGAGCTGGATAGCCGGCTACTCCCAGGAGTGGAAGGTGACCGGCGGGCATATCCCGTGGGTCACGGTAGGGCTTCCGGATTATAACTATAGCATCCTTTCGCAGGGGGGCGCCGCATCCCGGGTCTCGCGCGCCGATTATGGCTCATGGAGCGGGGTCCGCGTTGATCTCGACCGCGATTATAGGAGCGGCGAAACCTTCAGGTTCAATTTTCAGGTGAAACAGGACGGCATGGGGCGCCGGAGAGGCGACGCGGTCGAATTTGCGTTTGTCCCCGGGTGGTATGACCGGGCCGAGACCGACAGGCTCGAGGTGCGGCTCAAGAACCCCGGGAGCCCTGAGGCTCTGCTGCACACCTCGCCGGAGCCGACCGAGAGGACGACCGGCGGGGAGGTGGTCTGGATCGCCCGCCTGGGTCGGGGTGAGCGCTTCAAGGTCGCGTTCGCATTCTCACCCGAGCTCTTCCCGGGCGTCAAGGCGCGGGCCGGTGGGACGGGGCCTTCTGACGCGGGCGGTGACATGCGCCCCGGCGGTGCCCCTATGGTATCATCTGTGATGCCGGCGGTCATCTTCATCGGAATCATAGTGTTCCTCATAGTCTTCGTAAGCCTCATCGCCCTCGCCAGCCTTGTCCGTCGCGGCGGCTACAAGGGCAGGCGCGGGATTTATTACGGCACTTATTTCCCAATCCCGCCGGTGGGTAGGTCCCCGTGGGGATCAGGGTCATCCCAACCTCGGGGCGGCATGGGCTCGCCCGGAGGCTCGCGCAACTCGAACGACTCGCGCAAGTCCGGCGGTGGGGGTGGATTTGGGGGGAGGGCCATCGGGTGCGCCTGCGTGTCGTGCGCATGTGCATGCGTCTCATGCGCTTGCGCCTGCGCGTGCGCTGGCGGCGGCGGGGCAGGCTGCGCGCGGAAGTTCGATGGCGCCCGCCCTACCCACCCAGTCCACCCGGTGCGCCCAGTGCGCCCGGCGGCGCCGATGGAGCGCACTGCAAGCACGGGAGCTAGAGTGAACACCGACGTGAAGGTGCGGGCCAGGACGGAGACGGGATCAGGCGAGGGTCGGGAGTAATGACCGGAGGGAGTGATGGCGATGCCGGTGCCTCTAGCGATGCCAGCGATTCGCCGCCAGGGAGGTTCGCCACCTACCACCGGAGGCTCGCTGCCTATCACCGGCGCAGCTCCCCGAGGGGACGCATGGGCAGCCGGCCGGAGGCATGGGGACCGGTGGGGCTGGCGCATGCATATAGTGCGCAGCCTGCTGGTGGCAATGCTGTGCCTGGCGGTGCTGTCGGTCACGGCAGGATGCCGCCCTGGCGCCGTCACATCCGATCGGCCGCGCGGCGAAAGGCCATACGATGAGAATGTCGAGGTTCCCCCAGGCGATCCGGCCTTCCCGAGGTTGGGCCGGTACTGGGTGGTTGATCCAGAAGGTCTCGTGGGGCTCCGCGCCGTTCAGGCGGCGGACGAAACCCTGGAGGCCCTCAGGGCGGATGGTCTCGCTGAGACGGTCATAGTCATCCGGCGTGGGGTGAAGCACCCGGTGGAGTGGTCCACCCATTACGGCCGCTGGCTCATGCTGGGGGAGCGCGAAGGCCCGCGCAGGAACAACGGGCTGGTCTTCCTCATCGTTCCTGATGCCCGCCCTGAGGCGGGGCGGGTCTGGTATAGCGTCGGGCGCGGGCTTCCGAGACTCACCTCATCCGACCTCGGCCCGCTTCTCGAGGAGGCGGCTTCGTATGCGAACGCGGACGATTTCGACGGGGCTGTGGTTTCTATCGCAAGAAACATTGATGATATCCTTCGCAAGATCTATCGTAAATCATCATAAATCGTGAGATGTGGGGCTCCATAAGATTCCAAATATAAGATTTAAATGTAAGGTTTATGGGAGGGGAGAATGTTGAGAAGGGGATACCTCATTGGAATCGCAGGCCTGATCGTCGTGGTGCTGATTGTCCTCATGGGGTTTTCGTGGGTCATGGGGATCCAGAGGAATATGGTCAGGCTCCAGCAGGGCGTGCTTGCGCAGGAGGGGCGATACGGCGCGGCGCTCGAGACCTTGAGCGAGAAGATCAAGGGAATCTGGTCAATAGAGAAGGATTTCCTGGAGCATGAGAAGGACACTCTTACGGGCGTCATAAGGGAGCGCGCCGCGGCACTAAACCGCGCCGGAGAGGAATTCGCGGCGGCGACCGCCGAAGGCGACCCGCAGAAGACCATCCAGGCCGCGACGCGATTCCGCGAGGCGGCCGAGGGGCTTGCGCTCTCGGTCAATGTGAACGCGCTTCGCGAGGCCTACCCGCAGCTATTCTCCCCGCCGATCGTGCAGCAGACCATGCGCGGGCTGGAGGAAGCGGTAAACGAGATCCGCACCGCGCTCGACGACTGGCAGGTGGCCATCAGGAACTATAATACCTTCAGATCGCAGTGGCCGCAGAGCTTCGTCGGAGGAGCCCTGAACTTCCCGGCCTCGTATGATTATTACAAGTCCGAGAAGGCGAAGCTCAACATGGATGAGCTGATGCCGAGGGGTTAAGGCTCGATTTCCTGGGCAGGGCAGCGTTCGTTTATAGGGTGAATATTTGGTAAACAAGCTGTAACATCCCGTCAGGGGATCGTACCCAGCCTTTACGAAAAGGGCGGAGAGTATTTTGGGACCTTTTCGTAGATTATGCACGCGAATGGTGCTTGACGTCCGCCCGTGTATACCTTATACTTGAACTTGGCAATGATGGAAATTCTCTATACATTTGGCAGATAAAATTTCTGGAAATCTTGTGAGGAGAAGGGAGGTCGCGCAAGTGATCAGGACGATGCTCGCCGGAGCACGGCTCGCCATGGGCGCTATAATTGCTCTAATTGGCGTTATATCCTGCGCGCTCGTTCGCGAGCGGTCAGAGGGTGTTTACGGCGTTTATGGTGCTGATGGTGCTGATGGTGTTTATATTCATGCGCGGCCTGATCCTGCCTTCTAGCTGGTAGATTCGATTCCAGTAGGGTCGTGGGCCGCACAAAAGTTCGCGGCCCTTATCATTTGCTGCAGAAAATTCTGGCGCACCTATCTATGCAGGCAGCACAGGAGAGCCGCAGGCCAAAACCCGGTTCTCCTTTTCATTTTTCACCTGCGTTTCATGGCGCGGTGTGCGAAAGCGAGGCTCAGGTAAGATGCAGGCAGCGTTGGAATGTATAAATGCGAGAAAGGTGTTCTACGTAAAGAAGGGGGTGAAAACAGAATCAAAACCCTCTGCCGAGTGGCGTGCGGCGTCCGGTGAGAACGGCAGGTTCCCCGGCCGTCTGCCTCTCCCTCGGGTCATAACCACCCTGTTTTCCACGAGTGTGCCGGTGGAGGCTGTGGCCGGAGTGACGTTCGAGGTCGGGCGCGGGGAGATTTTTGGCATTCTGGGGCCAAATGGATCGGGCAAGTCGACGCTCATCAGGCTCATATCTACATTGCTCCTGCCCGACGAGGGCGAGATCAGGGTCTTCGGCCACGACGTGGTGCGCGAGAGATTCGCCGTGCGCCGCCTGATAAACCGCGTTTCTGTTGAGGCCGCGTTTTTCAAAAAGCTCTCGGCCATGGAGAACCTGAGCTACGCTGCAAGGCTCTATGATCTTGACATCCGCGAGGCGCGAAAGACCGCCATCCATATCCTGGATCGCCTCGGGTTCAGCGAGAACAAGGTATATGAGCCGCTCGAGGACCTGTCCCGGGGGATGCAGCAAAAGGTGGCTGTCGCGCGGGCTCTCCTGACCTCTCCGCTGCTGCTCCTCCTCGACGAGCCAACCACAGGCCTTGATCCCGTATCGAAAAGGGAGGTTCAGGATTACGTCCTCGAAGTGAGGGAGGCGCGTGGTACCACCGTGATCCTGACCACTCACGACATGCAGGAGGCAGACAGGTTGTGCGACAGGGTAGCAATCATCGATCAGGGCAGGTTCGTTGCACTGGACACGCCAGCCCGGCTCAAGGCGGGGCTTTCGGTAAGTCTTTCGACAAATGGCGGCAAGACCGCAAATAGCGGCGGGACTGCAGATAATGGCGGAGTTGTAAATAGTAGCGAGACTGTAACCCTGGAGAATGTGTTCTTTGTCCTTACCGGAAGGGAGTTAAGGGAATTCAACCTGGGAAAGGGGGATCACGGTGATTGAGTTTGTGAGGGAGGTGCGGAGGGGCTACGCCCTCGTCGAGCGGAATTTCAACCTCATCAAGAGGTATATAGGCTGGGAGATTGTATTCCTCATATACACGGTTGTGAACACTCTCACGATAGCATTCATAGGCGTGAACCCCGCCACCGGCGGGAGCGGGAGCGGGGGTTGGAGCGGAGGCGGGGGCGGGGGTGGCGACAGGGTCCTCTACCTCGTCGTGGGGGCGCTTCTCTGGGGGTTTCTTTCGGTCCTATTCCATGAAGTGGCCGAATCTGTGCAGTGGGAGCGCTGGGAGGGGACTATCGAATATTCCTTTATGGCCCCCATGAAGCGCCTGTCTTATCTCGGCGGGGTGTGCCTCTACGCGGCGACCTATGGAGCAGTGAGGACTATCATCGTCATGCTGGCCGTCGTGTCCCTGTTTAAGCTAGACCTCGGTAGTGCCAATCTGGGGGCGGCGTTTGTGGTGCTGCTCCTCTCCAGTTTATCCTTCATTGGGGTTGGGTTGATGGCTGCGGTGCTGCCGCTCCTATCCCCGGAGAAAGGCTCGCAGGCCGCGCATATCCTCGAGGCCGCGATCCTGCTGGTCTCGGGGGTCTATTACGAGGTCGATGTGTTGCCGGGGTGGCTCCAGCCACTCTCACGTCTATCGCCGGCCACATATACTCTGCGAGCTGCGCGGGCGGCTCTGCTTCGTAACGCCTCCTTCCGCGACATCGGGGGCGACCTCATGTTGCTCCTTGTCATCGGGGTGGTGCTCATACCCCTGGGGCTCAAGGTATTCAACTGGGGCGAGCTTCACGCGATGCGCACGGGCAAGCTCAAGAGAAGCGGTTGACGCCGCCGGCCGGAAGGATACTGCCGAATTCATCTGTTCTATTAGGTGGCTACGAGGTGGCTACCCGAAAACCCGAAGACGTAACTTGACGGGTTTATGCATACATGTTATCATTAATGCGTAAAAGTAATCGCCAAAGGGAGAATTGATCATGGTACGAACTCAAATCCAGCTTACGGAAGAACAGGCAGTGGCTCTTCGGCGGCTGGCAGTTCTTCAGGGGGTTCCCATTGCGGAGTTGGTTCGCCGCGGGGTAGAAATGGTAATTAACTCAGATGAAAGCATCGAAAAGAAAAAGAGATTTGCCAAGGCTAAGGAAGTAGCCGGGCGTTTTCAATCCGGATTGCCGGATCTTGCGGTGCGTCATGATGATTATTTTGCGGAGGATAGCTTATGAGTGTTTATATCGATACCTCTGCTTTTCTCGCTGTCCTTGCCCGCGATGATATGTATCACGAACAGGCCAAAAGAGTCTGGTTTGAGTTGCTCGATCGTGAGGAAAGATTCGTCTGTAGCAGTTATGTCCTTGTGGAAAGTTATGCTTTGATCAAAAAGCGCTTAGGATGGGAGGCGCTCCAGGTTTTCCATGAAGCAGTTTATCCCTTGTTGGATGTGGAATGGGTCGATGCCGCCCTGCATGAAGGAGCAGCCAATGCGGTTCTCATTACCAAGCGTAAGCGCCTGAGTTTGGTAGATTGTACCAGCTTTGCGGTCATGCGTCGTTTGGGAATTGAAATAGCTTTCACCTTCAATCCTCATTTTCATGAGCAGGGTTTCGCTTGCCTCCCATCCGCTTGAATTTCGCCTCCGCCCCGCCAGTGGCTGGATGTGCAGGCTCAGACTACGCTAGCCTTAGGGTGAATGCATCCCCAATGCCGGGCACCAGCGCTGGTACCCGAGTCAACACCAGCACCAGCACTAGCGCCAACGCCAGCGCAATTAATGCCACCATCGCCGCCTCTCTTTCCCTACGCATAGAGGGAGTCAACCTTTCAGATCGAGTATTTCGCCCGGTTTCACGACGATCTTGCCTGCAGCTTTGAACTTGGCGATATTGGCCTCGCTGAATACGCCATTCGGACCGGTATGGATGGGGATATAGTATTTGGCTTTGATCAACCCCGCACATTCGCTCGCTTCTTCGGGACCCATGTTGTACACCCCGTCCATGGGCAGTAAGGCATAGGCAATATTTTCCGAAGCTAGATCGGCCATCTCCTTGATTTTTGAGGTGTCACCGGCATGATAGAGCTTGATGCCGTCAAACTCCAGGATGTAACCGACCGAGGCGTCTTTCTTATGGTTACGGTTGTATGCGGCGACCGCGCGGATATGGACGTCTGCCATCGTGAAGGCCTGATAGGCTCCACTTTTTATTGCTTCCCGGTGGGTGATTATCCGGCAGCCGGGTTTCTTTGCGACTTTATCAACATTATTGTGGTCGCCATGGCCATGCGTAACCAGTATCAGGTCGGCCGGCTCGCTGTAATCATCGCCAGCAAAGGGGTCGATGTAAACGACTGTACCTTCGGCGGTTTTGATCTTCACGCTGGCATGGCCGAGGTATTTAAGAGTGGGCAAATGAGTAGCAGCTTGCGTCATTGTCCATAAATCTCCTATGATCAATGAGACGATCCCCAGAAACGCTAGTAACCGTGAGCCTTTCATCTTAATCCCCCTTCCTAATTATTACTCTATTCGATGTGCGTAAAGGCCCGACCGAGTAACTGATGGAATGACGCCCATGCCGCCAGGGCGGCGCATCGGAAGGGGAAAGTTGAAAAGCTCCAATAACATAGAACCAGCATCCTGCCCCAAGAAGTTGAACCAACTCAGCGGAAAACGTTATCTATCTTCAATTTAAAGCCATCCAGCAAGGGGCTTTCCAGCGTTGTACCCAGTGGGTAAACCTGCACAGTGGCAAGTTCCCTGCTATTATGCGCGGCAACCTCGATGCTGCGACCCTCATGATCCACTATCCAGAATTCGCGCACGCCGTAGCGGCCATAAATCCGGCGTTTGGTCACCCGGTCCAACTCTGCCGTGGAGGGCGAGAGGATCTCCACCACAAGGTCAGGGGCACCCTGGATACAGGCATCCTTGATTATTCCAAGGCGTTCCCGGGAGATATACAGGATGTCAGGCTGGACCACATTATGCTCACTTAATACTACGTCAATGGGAGAATAATACACCTCGCCCAAGTCATGATCCTCAACCCAGTGTCGCAGTGCCCTTTCGATCCTGCCGGAGACTTTCTGGTGAAAAACAGATGGAGCCGGTGTCATCTTCCTCAGGTCCCCCTCCACGAGCTCGTATCGTTCCCCGAACGGTATCCGGCAATAATCCTCGTATGTGAGGCGCAAGTCAGCCGGCGCATACTGGAGTGCCGTTTCCTTCAGCATGTCCGGGGCCTTTGGCTCCTCCGGCGGCATATCTAAGTCTTTCACCATATCGGGCTCCCTTGATACATTTGGACCCTTCGTCATATCCGGTTCCCTGGGCATAGCCGGGCCCTTCATCATAATCACTCCATTTGTTCATATCCATCTAATTTTCATATTATCATCCTTATTCTACCAGAAGAAAAATGACCCGTCAAGGAGCCTTTGCCAAGCGGGCGCATAACTTCTTTATGATCCAGAAGATGAACTCATTGGCAATACAGGAGTTATGCTCCCAATCGGGATGGTAATCTTGCCAGATTCTCTCTAGCCACCCAGAGCATTACTCACGTGGAGACCT
>JABLXA010000011.1 GCA_013178415.1 Bacillota bacterium
TATGAGGCGCTAGGCATATCGCCCCGGATGATCAAGCCGGTGAAGACATGGTCGTAAGATAGTGACGTAATTTGACAAAGAACATAGGTACCGTAAGGGTTCCAGTGCTCTGAGTGCGGAAGTTGGGGTAGTGCTTGGGTGCATAAAGATCTCCTCCGGGACACGCCAGAAATTGCAAGAATAGACCATATGGCTTAGCAAAGGAGAACTTTACGGCGAAATCATTCACCTTTTCGACCTTAACAGGTTTGCCATCGATCGTAAGCCATTTGGGGAAAGTTGGGGTGAGTTCCTTGTTTAAGGCCACATCCTCATACCAGAACATAATATCGTCAGCAGTAAAGGGGGTGCCATCCGACCACTTCATCCCCTTACGCAGGTGGAAGGTAAAGACCCGTCCCCCATCGGTGATCTCCCAGCTTTCGACTACGTTAGGGACAACCTTTTTCCAATCCGGGGACCACCGGACCAGGTTCTCATAGCCGACCGTTCTGAGGAGGATGGCCGTATCCGCCCTTCCCAGCATGGCCATTCGCCATGTGCCGCCATACTCCCCTACCCTCTCGACAGGCTTCACCACCAGAGGATTCGCAGGCAATCTCTCTCCAATGGGCGAAAGTTTGCCTTGTCTTACCTGTTGGGCCAGCTGCGGAGCCTCATTATACCCGGCAGCCGCTCCGAACGTAAACATGCCTAGCAGGGCTACTAATATAGCCAAGCAAACTATAATTAGCCGATACTTCCTATACTGCATTTTAATTTACGTGCCTCCTTTCTCTCACCCTTAGATTACCTTTCTTTCCCTACCATCCGTTTCTCTGTGGGCATTCCCGAATCAAGACCACCTCCTTCCGTCAATTCCAAATTCAGCTACAGTTTCTCATTCCCTCAATCTTTTTGGTTTATCCCGGCATACTCACCATGATGCTATACTATCCTATCATTTGATCGAGACGACATATACGTCTGCGCGGCCGGCTTCGGCGCGATTATAACTCAGCCACCGCCCATTGGGAGACATATGGCAATGGGGGTGGGAGTATTGGCTGCGTAACCCGCCCCAGACCGTACCATGTCTTGACAAAACCTCGATACGACTACATTACAGGCCTCTCTATAAGAGCGCTTAATGCGCGGCTCACCGCGAACTATATCGGGATGAGCGGGTACTTTTGTCACGATCACTTTTGCGCCATCGATACTGCCGAAAGGAACCAAGTCGATGCCAGGTTATACTTTAAAATGGTATGATCTAACCTCGAGGTTGGTTAGTTGGTTATCTATAGCGTCCAAATGGGGAAGTTATTTTTCGGGATTTTCTGGAATTCAATACAGCGGCGGGTAAAGAGTGAACAAGAATATCTCTTGCTTTGGTCGAACCATATTTACGATCCAGACTAATCCAGATAAGCCCAAATCTGAGGATTCTAGGCAGAATCCCGCATAACGAACTCATATCCACAGAAGACCACGCGGTTGCTATGAGTTTCTTTATCTCCGGCGATGGATTCTAGCAAAAGCTCCATTGCCTTATAGCCCATCTCGTACATAGGGAGCCTCACCGTAGTAAGAGATGGTGTTACCAGGCTCGCAAGCGGTATATCATCAAAACCTACTACTGCTATATCCTCAGGCACCCTTAACCCATACTCCCTGGCTGCGCCCATGACCCCTATCGCCATCTGGTCATTCCCAGCGAATACCGCCGTAGGACGCCTTTCCATCGGGAGCTCGAAGAATCTTCGGGCAGCCTCCATACCACCTTGAACCTTGAAATCTGCCTCGCTCACCAGGGATTCATCATATGGCACCCCATGAAAAGCTAGCGCTTGTTTGTATCCCTCAAGCCTGTCTTGGCTTGTGGTCGACAGAAGAGAACCTGAAATAAAGCCAATCCTTCTATGGCCTTTGCCCAAAAGATATTCTGTGACTTCCCTTGCTGCCATTACGTTATCTACAACCACTGCTCTAAAAGGAAGACTATGTCTCCCGATTACAACCACTGCTATATTGTCATCCTCTAGTCTCAAAAGATGACGGTCATTATTCATGGCTCCACCAGTGAGAATGATGCCATCTGCCCTCTTTTCCTTGAGAATGTTGAAATATTGATTCTCCTTTTCGAGTTTTCTATCCGTATTGCAGAGGATCACGGAATACCCATTGGAATTTGCGCATTCCTCCACACCCTTGACTATCTCAGTGAAGTAAGGGTCGGAGATGTCGGGTATAAGAAGGCCTATTGTTTTGGAACTTCCGGTGACTAGACTTCGAGCAATAGCATTGGGTTTATAGTTCAGCTTTCGCGCTGCCAGGAGCACCTTATCCCTGGTTTTCTCACTGACAGCACCTTTGTTGTTTAATACATAAGATGCAGTTGAAAGACTTACCCCTGCAAGCTTTGCAACATCCTTGATAGTAACAGAAGACATCCTAATCCCCCAAATTCACCATGCATATCGGGCATCATGGCTGAAGCGTTTCTATGAGATAAACCCTCCAAATCTCTTGGATAAAATCACTTTCTATAGAAATGTTTATTCTACAAGAATAGTGTTATTCCTTCCTGGGAGGCGAAAATTATTTACGATAGGGAAAGATATAACTTATAAACAGATCAGCGGATTATCGGCATTAAAAACATAGCATTTCTTCAAAACCCGGCGGAGAGCCGCACCTCGCGAACAGCCGCACCTCAAAAATAAGGAAAGCGCCAGGAGCAGCCACAGCGGTGGTGGGTTCCCGGCGCAAGAGCGGGCAAACAGGCTTGTAAATCTAGAGCGAGGTAGCGAGAGAGATGAGATCTACCGCCCCTCTCGGACATATTTCCTTGCACAGTCCGCAACCATCGCATCTGTCGTTGATTTCATGGGTCTCAATTCCTTCTTCAATGGCGGAATAGGTGCATACAGATTTGCAGCGTCCGCAGTTGTTACACCTAGACTTATTAATTCTGGCCCTATACAAATGGCGACGATCTACTTCCTCCGTAGACAAAATCCTGGCATTTATCTTCCCGCGGAACTCGTCAATTGTTCTGTACCCCTTGCCTTCCATGAACTTCAGTAATCCTTCGTTGAATTCTCGGACCACCTCATAGCCATTCATGATAACCGAGGTGCATGTCTGAACTGTGTTTGCGCCTACGAGCAGATACTTGATCACATCCTCTGGTGAATCTACGCCTCCACTGGCGCTGATATCTAAAGCTACATGGGGACGGATAGCGCTTATCCACCTCAGGCCGAGATGAATGGCCCAGGGTCCTCCATGACCAGCATAGCTCCCATGCATTATGGGAATTTCCCGCTCGATATCGATTTCAAGTCCGGTGAAACGATTAAATAGAGTGACCCCATTGCACCCAAGCTGTTCCAGCTCATGCACCACGTTCAGCGGAGCGGTGAGCTGCGCGCTGAGTTTCACCACGATCGGGATTTTGACCTCGCTACGCACGATCCGCGCAACATCGAAAATAGTCTCTTCTACCTTGACACCGGAGAACGTCACAGACCCATGAGGACATGAGACATTAAGCTCCAGGACGCTGGCACCTGCGGCCTCCATCCTTTTGGCATAAGAGGCCCATCCTTCCGGAGTATAGCAATTTATTGACGCAATCACTGGTATTGATAATTCATTCCTACATCGCTCAACTTCTCGCGCATAGCGGTCCGGACCCCAGACGCTCGCCTGCTCATACGAATAGAGAATGAAAGACCTCTTCTCGCCTGACCCTCTTCGTATGATGGCAAATCTTGGCGTCGGCGCTTCACGGCAGACCTCTTTTTCAAAAAGAGATTTCATGACAATAGCCCCTGCGCCATTATCCTGGCATCGCTTGATATTTTCGAAATTCCCTGTAATATTGGCCGAACCTACAACTACGGGACTTGTGAGTTTGACACCGCAAAAAGTTGTATCGAGCGTAGCCAATTGCTCTTCCTCCCCATTCTCATGATTCATCTGCCGCTATAGATGACCAAGGTGAAATTCAGAGAGAAACTCAGAAACTCAAATTATGCACACACCATATATAAACCATCCTGGAGCCAGGGTTCGGCGGGTCCTTTAGCTTTGGGCTTGATTATCTCTGAATAAACGGAGTATCAGTTACAGGATATACAAGGCACTCGCCTTCCCCCATGAGACTGGCTCCTCCACGCGCAGGATCATAGAGCTTCCCGCTTCCTCTGCATGCGAAGCCGTTGAGCGTTCCTCAGAGTCTCTGCGCTCATCAAAGTAGCCGTGACCGATTATGATATACTTCTCCCACGAAGGATCAGGAGGCATGGGTTCAATATCATTTGGATCCGAAAAAAACAAGTGAGGCCCCCTGCTCTCTTTTCGCAATAAACACGCTCGTACAATCATCTCAGCCACATCAAGAATATTGCGGGTTTCAAGAGCATGAATCAGTTCCTCTGGCGACTTAGTTTCTGGGAAGTTAATCCCAGCCGATCTTATTCTCAGGATCTCTTCCAGACCCCTTTCCAACTCTGCTTCAGTTCGGACCACGCCAGCCACAGAGTAGAGGATTTCCTGAATTCTAGCCCTTGCCTCCTTGTGTTCCATCTGGCCCTTTCTAAACGCCCTTAGGGTAACCCCAAGCCTTTCCTTTGTCCGATCCGCTGACTCTCTATCAGGGATCGACGGCCTAGTTATCTTAGCATTCATGGCGAACCTGGCAGCTTCCTCGCCCGCGATCCTACCGAATACCTGGCAGTCAAGAAGAGAATTCCCCCCAGGTCTATTAGCGCCATGCTGGCCCCCTGCCACTTCTCCGCAAGCGAATAGCCCATCGATGTTTGTTTCGGCACGATCCCCTATTTTAACCCCACCCTGGAAATGCTGGATTGCAGGGGCAATCTCAAGAGTTTCCCCTGCCGCCAAGTCCACCCCGCGCTCCATGAGCCACTTTATCGCTTCTGGGTTTAGTTCAGAAAGACGTGCAAAAGGTGAATGGCCCCTGTCCAGCGACCCTGTCATTCCCCCGGATACGGCTTCTTTTTTAGCCTCCCTGAAATAGAAATTGCGGACGGAATCCGGCAGTGCATCAAATAAAAAGCCTTGGGGGTTCCGAGAGAAATCCAGAAAGACCCTATGGCCTGCCCTCATTTCTTTCCAGACCGCTATATCTATCCTGTGGGACGGCTTATCATAGGATACAGGCCAGCTTGCTCCCTTATTGAAAACAGTGGAGTAGATCTCGGAATAACTAGCACCTGGAGGAAAGTATCTGATCAAAAATTCCTCGCCATCATCATTTATGAACCTCGGGATGGCTCGCATCATGCTTCCAGAACAGGCCAGGTTTGTCTTTATAGAGGAAAGCCCTATCTGTATGAACTCCATATTCACAAGGTGGGCTCCGGCGCGATATGCCATGGCATAACCATCTCCGGTCTGTCCAGGGGGAAATACACTTACTGCAAAAGCCCCACCTCCCCCTCCAGTGGCAAGGACCACGGCCCCGGCATGAAAGCAAATCCACCTTCCGTCAAACCTGATACCATACGCCCCTGCCGCATGGCCATTCGAATCGATGGCGAGCTCCCATACCATGCAATTCTCATAGGTCTCAATTCCAAGCTGCCTGACCTTATCAACAAGAGCATATTCAATATGATTTGCGGTGTGGGGGCCGGTATAGCACGCCCTGGGATAGCCAGATCCATCCGTAACGAATTGATCGAATCTCCCATCTTCACGTTTTGCAAAAGGGATCCCCAAATCAATCAGATAGGAGAAAGCCTCATATGACCTTTTCGCCAAGATCATGGCGAGGTGGGCATCGGATACTCTGCCGCCAAGCTCATATATATCCCTGGCATGGTAGATCCAATTGTCGCTACCCTCGGGTTCAGTGTATGGAAGCGTAACATGAAAAGCCATCCGGTCAGAACAAGCAAGTGCCGTAACCCCACATTTCCCGAGTTCCCCCTTTATGGCCATGGCGACTCGTCCATCCGGGCCGAGGCTCTCTTTCGCGGCTATGGCGGCTCGTAGGGCAGCCCCACCCCCTCCGATTACAAGAACGTCGATATGCACATGATCAATATTGCAGGGCAAATTCATGGATGCGTCTTGCCTCCGAAACTTCGATTTTCATATTTTCTCAAGGGATCAATACAGCCTTTATTACCTCTCTATGTTCCATGGCGGCAAGGGCGGCATTCGCCTCGGAAAGAGGGAACCTGTGAGTGACAAGCTTGATGAAGAACTCGGGCATTTTCTTCACCAGTGAGACCGCATCGAAGACATGCCTGGTGTCGCTGACCCATACGCCCTGATATCTAATATTCCTCCGGGTTATGTCGCCGAACGGATCAATTTCCACCAGCCCTCCTGGCGCCCCGAACCCTGCTGAAAGGTATGCGCCTCCCTGGCGGACCAAACTTAGCCCCTCCCTAACCGCAGCAGCAGTTCCAACTGTCTCAACTACCATATCTGCACCACGCCCATCAGTAAAGCGCCTGATGAAGTCCCTCCGCTCCCCTTCAGTCGTTTTATTTCGATTTAATGTGATGGCGCCAACATGCCTGCATAACTCAAGCCTTGAATCAGTCCCGCCAATCACTATTACATTCTCGGCACCGTAAGCCCTGGCAAAAGCACAAGCGAAAATTCCAAGCGGCCCTGGCCCCTGAACCACTACGGTGTCGCCCATATCAGGCCTTACAAGCTCAAAAGCATGGGCAACCGTGGCCCCTGAACAGGCCGCCGCCACCATTATTGCCGGGTCATTGACCACTGCCTGATCAAGCTTAATGAAATCAGTACCCGGAGCAATAACTATATGCCTGGCATAGCAACCAGATAGATGCGGATAATCTTTACAAGACATGTTTATCCCGTAGGCTTTCCGGTTAGGGCAGAGAGATGGGATTTTTTTGACCGCACAGAAATAACAATGGCCGCAGCTCAGACCGCGATTCCAGATCACAAGGTCGCCGGAAGAGAGAGGTTTGCCAGTGATATCTACCAGGCCATCTGGCAAGTATTCCAGGATGCCGACCCCTTCGTGGCCAAGAATGATAGGGAACGGAACACGATCATCTTTTCCATGAAACATGTGGACATCTGAACCACACACCCCAGCAGCTGCTATTCTTACGACTATATAGTGAGGGTCGACATCGACCTCGAAATGCCGTTCCTCAAGTGGCCTGCCAGGAGCCTGCAGGACCATCGCTGTGGTTTCAATCTTCATGTGGAACCATCACCTTTGCTAAAGCACTTCTATTGCTTATTTGGGTGTCGGACATCCTGAGCGAAACGTTTCTATATGATAGACATACCAAAAATCAGGAACAAAAACACCGTCCATAAAAATGTTTATTCTACGGATGTGCGACTATTCCTTCCCGGCTCAGCTCCCGGAAAGCTAATTAAGACTGACAAGATCGATATAGATACCCGACTCCGAAGTTGCCGCGAAATCCGGGCGCACCGCACGCAAGGCCATTGTGATGCCCTGCGCATCGGGTGCAACTCTTGAGTTCGAGCTTGTATATTTCTTGTATATTTATAAAATGGTAGTTTCTCTGATGGCAACGTAAAAGGATCCAGCTGGTGAAACTCTGAAAGACCGTATTGAGAGCATGATCTGAGACAGGTTTCTCATTGCAGGTCAAGAAGGTTCGCGGCGCTCTTTACCCCGACCGACGTTCCCCTTCTTTACAAATAACAGACTCCGGAAAGAGTCCGCGAATGGAGGATTTCATTTCGGTAGGCAAAGATTAGCCCACAGACTGAAATGGAATGACTCCGAATCACAGATCTGGGGTGAGAGCATAACGCCATCTTCAAGTTCGATCTCAGCCACCTTTTCGATAATTGCTAAGCGAATTGGCCTTGTCCTTTTCGGTACCACGACAAGGACATCTATATCCGATTCAGGACCTGCATCTCCCCTTGCCTGTGAGCCGTATAAGATTACTCGCTCATATTGAATACCGTACTTCCTTAATCGCTCAACGAACTTCCTGACAATTCGGATTGCTTCCGGATTAGTCAATGGCCCGGCTGCAGCTCTTCTTGTAGCAGACTTCTTTTCGCTCATGCGATATCGCCTCTGCCCCTCAAGATAGACCCTTTATATTGATTATATCCTGTGCTCTCAGTTAAACTCAACGAAAACCATGAATTATCGGCAGGGTTCTTGTTGGAGTCATTCGGGCTTCTACTGGTGCCCAGATTCTTTGCCTGGATCTGTGGACTCATAAGCGGAGGTTCGCTGCCTAAGGGAGCCAAGCTCTGATTCATAGGAAAGAAGAATTTAACATAAATTCTGTGCCACTCCGTGTAATGGTCCGATAATATAACAAGCCTGGAGTTTCAATCTAGCCAAACTCGGGAAAGCTGCAAGATAGGACCTCGCCCCCGGGATAAGGAGCAGGGGCGAGGTCACTGGGGACAAACTAGTGATTTGAAATGTAACCCTGAGATGGAGCAGATCCCTCAATCCACTATTTAAAGAACCATTGCTCTGGACGGAAGGTCATCCAGAACCAGTTATCAGCGCCGAACCATATCTTCTTTTCATTACCCTTAACGACATTAGCGAGGTTGTTCTTTATTACCAGTGGCCATCCTGCCATTCCAACGGTTCCGATCATATAGAGGTTCTTCGCGTGCATGTCATATATCTTCTTCGCCCAACTCATATACTCGGGGCTTCCAGGTGGGTACTTCCTCCACTCCCAGAACGCATTGTAGAGCGCCTTAAACTCCTCTGGGGGTTCTTCCCCATCTTTGCCGCCGCGGTTCAACCATAACCCCCATCGGTGAGCGTAAACCATGACCGAACCACCTGGCGGAAGCCACTTGTCGGTTTGGGCATAATTGCAGAGCTCCATGCTCCGGTCTATGTGCCAGGCCGTTATCTCATGCTGGTCCGATCCAATGCGGGTGAGCAAGAACGAACGCTCTCTCGGCATCACATCTACCTTAATGCCCAGATCCTCCCAATAGCGTTCCACTAGTTCGCACACATCACCCTTAGGTCCCTCATGAGGTAGATATTCAAGGTTGACAGCAAGTGTCTTGCCATCTGGTCTCAGACGGAATCCTTCTTTATCCCGCTTATTGAGCCCCATTTCATCAAGGAGTCTATTTGCTCTCGCAGGATCATATTCCGCAAAAGCTTTGCCCCATTCTTCCTTATAGAAACTGCAGCTTGGCAGCACCGTAGCCTGACATGGGACCCCTAACCCGAGGAACACTAGTTCATTAATCTCGTCACGGTTAATTCCCAGGGAGAGCGCCTGTCTAAATCTTACATCCTGGAAGATCTTTCGTAATACCGGATCTGGGTGATTGAGATTCACGGTAAACGACACATCAGCAGGTTTGGTGCTGGTGGCAAGTATTACCCTATAATTTCCCTTCTTTTCGCCATCTTTCAGCAGGGGATAGTTCTTTAGTAGCAAATCCATGCCAGCAACGGTCAATTCCCCTGAAAGTGCCTTAAGATTCATGACTTCGAGATTGGACACGAATTCCACCGTAATACTGTCAATATAAGGGAGTTGGTTTCCGGCTGTATCTACCGCCCAGTAGTAGGGATTACGCTCAAAAACCCTGCGATGGCTATCATGGCTCTTCAAAACCCATGGCTGTAGTGAAGGGCATTTGGGATCGCGCGCACCCCAACCTGTGGCAGCATGAGCCCCGAAGCACCGGTACCAGTGATCATAGCCTTCCTGTTTGGCTAGTTCATCCGCTTTGGGATTATATTTTATATGGAACTTCTTGAGATAGTGTTTAGGCTGATATGCTATATAAGGTGCCGCGGAGTAGTTGATGAATGGAGCAGCCGGATAGGGAACAGAGAAATTGAATTCCACCGTATAATCATCAATCTTCTTGACAGTCATGAGCTTCCCGCCCGGAGATAGATCCCTGGGTTTTACGGGCGTAAGCTCATCATTCAGAATGATGTCTTCCCACCAGAAGAGTATGTCATCCGCAGTAAATGGTTGTCCGTCAGACCATTTGACTCCTTTTCTAAGATACAATGTAAGGGTCTTGTATCCATTTGAGAACTTATAGCCCTTAGCTAGAGCGGGCAGTATCTTGGTATCATCGTTGGAAAACTGAACGAAGCCTGTAACCATTCCGGTCTCAAGGTCATTCCATGTATCAGGGGCTAACGCTGCTCCCTTCAAGGTTCCTCCATACTTTCCTATCTCTTGCGTCGGTGTTAGCACTAGAGGTTCTTCTGGAAGTCTCTCCTCCACAGGAGGAAGCTTACCAGCCTTTACTAGCTCGGTGAGCATCGGCGCCTCATGATATTTCTTTTGCCCGAAAGCGAAACTAGAAAACATCAGGAAGAGACTGAGTATCAGACTGAAGATGAAAAGGATAGTTACGGCCCTTTTCATGAGCTAATCGCCCTCCCATTTTGAAGGATCACTCTAGCATTTAGGTTCAGGATAGGATAAAATCCAGGGTACAGAGCATAAGATTTGATCTTATCAACCCTTGGTAACACCTCCTTACAGCGTATCCGGCGCTATATTGGGGTATGGGGCAGACGGAGCCCATTCCAACCAGCTACTCCGCATGCCCCTTTAGGAGACGAATTCCCCGACTCGACATAGCCTATGGCCCATCCCTAATCTGCGCATCCTGCACATACCCCAGGGGATGGGTCTGGCAGTCGAGCCATTACCTCAATGTTGGAGCATATCTGTTTCACCCATCCGTGATTCCGCACTCTATGTGAACCACAAAGATCTGTGTCATTAGATCTCCAGTGAGGCAATCTGTCGCTTCAAAGACTCGATATTCGCCTTCACAGCCTCCAGTAACCCCCTGGCGGTCTCGTCAATGGAAATATTGGAAACCGTGCGCTGAGATTGCTTCGTGACTTCATCAACTCTGTCTATCCATTCTTGAGGTATATTTCCCCGACCGGTGAACGCGCCGGAGAGTCCCGCTGCCATGGCCGCCACGCAATCTGTATCCCGTCCGAAATTGACCCCGGCTATTATCGAGGCCCTTGGATCCGCATTTGTCATCTTAAATATCACCAGGGCTTTCGATACATTCTCCTCTCCAGACATGGAGCTGCGGCGATAATGATCATTTAGCGGCTTGCGAAGTTCAAATACGTCACGATAGTCTTCAGCGAATCTCAGCATCCAGGTAATGGCATTGGCCATTGATTCTCCCCCGTGTTCGACGGCTGCATTGATAACTGAATCGATGCTGCTATCCTTTTTCATCGCCTCAGCTATAGCTGCAGCATAGGAGGCTGCGCTCCATATCCCTGTGCCATATCTAGGATACATGAGCATTCCAACATCGAGAGCATCCCTAGCTGCCTGCCATGGATTACCCGCGTTTACAATGCCGATAGGATGACAAGCCCTCGTGAACCCATGCACGCCAGGCCAGGGGAAGAATATGCCCGCGTAGCACGGAGGGACTCCGCCTTGAACCATGGGGTAGAGGTATTCATCTCCGATCCACATCAGGTAACCAAAATGCTTTTCTGGAATGACATCACGATTGATTATCTCTGCCCAGTCTTCCACAGTGATACGACGTTTCTTCTCGATTATTGCTGTGCATAGGAGCTTCTGCCGCTCTATGCCATCTTCCGTTTCTCCAGGCTGGTAATCAAACTCATGCCTTGTAAGCTTCTTGAGAGAAGGCCAGGCAATATGTTCCCCTGCCTTCACGTGTCTGGGAACCGTGAGGAAGCCCTCAAGCCTACCAAACTTCGCTTCGATTTGGTCTTCATCCATTCCCTCTGTAGGAACAGCCATTGCAGATGCTATTCGTGAGGCCGCGATGCATCCAAATATCTTCTCATACAGACTCGCCACTTATAATCCCCCTCTCAATCTCCTCGGCCCATTCCCTGGCCTTCTTCATTTCGGCTTTCACGGCCTCGTAGATCCCTTGAGCAGTCTCCCGGAGCGTCCGCCTAGATACCGTATAGTCATTGACCAGAGTCGCCTCATCTACAGTTCTGATCCATTCCTCAGGGATCCCGGAAACTCCGTTTAGAGCACCGGCAAGACCACTCGCTACGGCAGCGGTACAATCCGTATCACGACCAAAATTAACGGCACCTACTATCGCATCCTTTGGCATTCCCTTAGTTATGTAGAAAATAGCTAACCCCTTGGTTACCACCTCATGTGCCATACTCATAGCATAGGTTGTCCCGCGCCCTGAATAACGCTTATTGAATGGCTCGCGCATCGCAAATACATCCTTTGACCTTGCGGCCATATCTAGCCCTTCCTCGATCTCTCTCCTGACCGGGGCTGGCGCAAACTCAAGCGCTTTGGAAATAACAGAATCCACAGTGGCATCCTGTTTCAATGCTTCAGCAATGGCGGCAACATACACAGCAGACCAGTCCAACCCATATCCATGCAGCGGCTGATAGAGGCGACCTACATCCCAGGCATCCCTTACTGCCTGTTCAGGATTGCATGCATTTATCAATCCTATGGGATGGCACGACCTCGCGAACGATACTATTCCAAGAAAGTTCGAGTATCGACCTGCGTCTGCAGGAGGAATTCCGGCCTTCACCAGGTTGTAGAGAATCTCATCGCAAGGTTCCATCTGAACCCCGAAATAATCTGGATTTATGTCACGCAGCCACACCTTGGCAAGGTCATCGGCTGTTATCCTGCCCCTCTTTTCGATAATCGCTGTGCACATGAGCCTTTGACGCTCTATGCCATCTTCCGTGGTTCCCGCCGGGCGTAGTCTTCCGCTCCCTGGCCTTCCGAAATTCTTATAATGCGAATATGGAAGCAGCTGCTGAAACACCCCATATTTCTGGACGATCTGATCAGTCTCCCAACCTTCTACCACCGCTCCCATTGCCGAGGCAATATTTGAAGCGGCCAGGCATCCATAGATTTTCTCGAATAGACTTGGCAAGTTTACCCCTCCTTTATTGGGTTCTGCGACCTCAGAATCGTAATGGCATTTCGCGTTTCTGATAGACCTATAGCTCAGTTAACCAAAAGCGTGTTATGACTCCAGCAGGCAACATCTTCAAACCTTCACCGGTTTCAGCTGCTTGATCCCATTTGACGGGTTCACCTCGCGCTTAAGTCCCATGCCATCAGTCTTGGCAATCACGATCTCCGCAAGGTACAGCACCTCGCATCCATCCTCGAGGTGACCAGCATAGGCACAATTCTCATCCGAGATGGTCATATGCAAGTGAGGTTCCCCGTCCGCTATGATTCCTTGAATATGGACAAGCTCAAGAGCGCCCTCTCTTTCGAGGAACTTGTCAATCGGGGGAAAGCCTGCGTAAGTGGTAACATGCATTCTACATTTCTTGAGCGTCCCGATGGCTGAAACAACAACCCCATTTGTGAGGCCTAGATCCGCTATGGTCTTCCGTATATTCTCTAATAAGAGTTCCCCCGGGTCGAGGCGTATGATTACGAATCTTGTTGTTTGAAGAGAGTCGATAACCTCCATTCCACTTCTGCTCCTCCCTGTTTCGTTCTGATCTCCGTCCCACAAAACATGCCAGACCGCCCCAGACCTTTCACACTTCGTTCATAACGCAATTGAGATGCCAAAGGTCCGGATATGTCACAGAGCCTGATATGTTCTTCTGATTAAGATCGTCTTCCGATAAAATGGCAAAATAAGCATTTCATGATGAAATGCTACTAATTCATTTTAAAAATTAAATCATCCAAAATGAAACCATGATGGCAAGATCTATTCATACTCATGAACAACTAACCGATTATCCTATGAGGATGTAAAACGATGTTCATGCCGCAAAAACCGGACTTATAAAGATGGCCAGGTATGTTTCAGAATATGCGGGGCCACCATTTCCGGCGTCCCCACATATTGACAGTCTGGCAAAAGGCTGCGGTAATTGCCTTGGATGTCGCTTGCTTCGCGTCATATCACAGTGTCATCAAACTGCAACCCTGCCTCTTCATAAAGCGCCCGCCTTGATTTCCTATCATTTTGCTCTTCTCTTCTCGCCCATTTCGCGACTTCCAGGGCTTTTTCTCGAGGAACCACTACAACACCATCTCCGTCAGCCACGATGACGTCCCCAGGATTTACAAGCACTCCGCCGATGTTGACGGGGTTCATCATATCAGAAAACTCTAACCGCCCTTGCACCATGGTGCGAGAGATATGCCGCGTCCAGACAGGGACTCTCTCTATGATCACTTCATCAGTATCACGGCACCCGCCATCTATTATGAGTCCCCTTGCTCCCATGTTCTTGTAAGCCAGTGAATTGTTAGAACCCAAGAGTCCGCAGTCAATACCGCCTGCGTCTATAACCACTATATCACCTGGCTCGATTACAGCGCCAAAAGGATATGAACATACTTCCTTATACCACCAGCCGACATACTTGTCGTACTCGTCGGGACTCATTGTGGGTATCCGCTTCTGGGTCGGCACGTACCTCACAGTCTTGGCAATTCCACAGACCTTGACTGGGCGCCAGAGGGGCCGTATGGCTGGAGATACAAGGCCTTTATCATGGAGCATAGCCCAATCCATGCCGTCACTTACATCTGTGGTGCGAAGGCCCTCGAAAGCAGTCAGCAGGGCTTCTCGTTCATCCTTTGACATACTGAAATCTCTCATAGCCACCATGCTTCCCTTCCTTCAGATGAAATGAACATCGAACATCGCGGGACATCATGCCCGCATCTCCTTCAACCACCTCCACAGCGTGGTAGTGCTGACGCCGAGCCTTTTCGCGGTTCTTGAGCGATTGAAGTTTTCCTGGCGAAGGATTTCTAACACCAGTTCGCGTTCCATTTTGCGAAGGATGCCATGTTGTGATTCTTCTTCCTTGTAAAGTATTCCATATTGTGATTCTCCCGCAGCTCCTGCGCCTGAGTTGAGCCGCCCAGGAATATCCGCATTACCTCCTGCCGCACTTACGCTAACTGCATTACCAGCTGTAATTTCGGAAACTGGCCTGCGCCTTTGCTGGCGCTCCGAAAGGATTCTCTGCACAAGGTCCTCCGAGATTGCAGGGTTGTCAGAAAGCACAACGAGCCTTTCAAGGATATTCATGAGTTCCCTAACATTTCCGGGGTAATCATACTCGGAAAGGATCCGGAGCGCTCCTTTACTTAGACTCATTGACGGACGTCTGTGTTTGTCGCTAAACAGCCTTAGAAAATAATCTGCAAGGAGCGGTATGTCTCCCGGCCTCTCTCGCAAAGCAGGCATCCTCAGAGTCAGGACATTTATCCTATAATAGAGATCTTCTCTAAAACGCCCATCCTCCACCAGAGTCCACAGATCCTTGTTGGTAGCCGCAATTACCCTGATATCCACGGGTATGACTTTATCATCGCCTATCCTCATGACTTCCTTTTCTTGAAGCACCCGGAGCAGGCGGGCCTGGATTTTGAGCGAGATTTCGCCTATCTCGTCGAGAAAGAGCGTGCCTCCATGGGCGAGTTCAATAAGCCCGGCTTTGCCACCTCTACGCGCATCCGTGAAAGCTCCCTCAACATATCCGAAAAGTTCGCTCTCTAGAAGGGTTTCGGGAAGTGCAGCACAATTCACAGCAACAAAGGGGCCATCTTTTCGCTTACTTTCCATATGGATGCCATGCGCGACGAGCTCCTTGCCGGTTCCAGTCTCGCCGGTTATCAGGACAGTGGAATCCACAGCGCTATATCTCCTGGCAATGCTAATGGCATCCTTGATCTCCTGACTTTCTCCGATGATATTCGCAAAAGAGTACTTCGCCACAAGCCCACGTGCGGCAAGCTCTTTTCTGATCTTCTTCTCCAATTGCTGAATCTTCACAACATCTTGGAATGTCACCAAGACCCCCGCAATCTCATCGCCAACGGTTTTGATGGGTACCTTATTGCATGCGATATGGAGATTCTTGATATGATAGATGGAATCCGTCTGCGGGGTGGCGTTTCTTAAAACCTCGTCCACCCCAATGCCCGGAAAGACATCCTCTGCACGCCGTCCAATCGCCCTGTCGGGCTGAATATTCATGAGCTTTGCAGCAGATGAATTGAGGGTGGTGATCCGCCCCTTTGCATCAGTTGCCAGAATCCCCTCATAGGCAAAATCCAAGATGGCTTTCAATTGGTTTGACTTCTCGCGCTCGATCTTCCTCGCTTCCAGGACCGCGATGGCGTTTGTCATTGCATGCCGAATGGACTCCAGGTCGGATTCTATGAGCACATTACGAATGCCTAGCGCTTCACAAGTCTTCGTCACCTGGCCACCGCCCACTATGACCTGAACGCCGAAATTCGTAAGTTTTGATATTGTTTCTTCGATTTCTGCATGATGGCGGATGATGGACCGCTGGATTTTGACCTTGAGTAGATTCTCGATAAGAGCAGAATTGGAGAGAGACACAATATTTTCATAATCAATGAGGCCAATATTGTCGCTGATTTGACGCGCTTTGTATAGTGCGCGTAATACATCATAGCCTGTAACCTCGATCTCGACAATGGGGATCTTTACGCCGGATTTCAGGGATTCGATGATCGTGCCTCCTCGCGTGATCAGAACCTCGACTCCCCTGGACTCCATATCCTGGGCGATCTTGACGCCGATGCGCAATACCCCCTCCATCACCTCTATGTCAACGCCCAGTTCGCCAGAGATTTTGCGGGCCATTGCACCAAGCTCCGGATAGGGCGCAATAAGGACGATCTTTGGTGATGCTGCCTGAGATCGCATTGTTCAAACCACCTTCCCGCTCGCCGCTTCGGCTCTATGCTTCCCTAATACCCGCAAAAATCTTATGCTCTCACGATGCCCCCAAAAGGCTCTGTGGTTCCAACGGTACCTCGCGGGCGATTACGGCGCGCTTTCCCTACTGTTGCTCACATGTCGCTGTCCATATAGAGAATTCGGTACCCATGGCAGATCTCCTTCCATTTCATGGTGACCGCTTACCCCGATGCCAAACTGTCACGGCCCGTCTGTCTTTAGTGCTAATCTGTCATGGTATGACCATCTCTAGACTGTCACCGCATGACCATATACCTCCGACGTAAAACTGTCATCCCGCGATTGCTTATCTCCGTCACCCCGTGATGATTTATCTCCGGTCCAAATTGTCATCCCGCGCTCATCTGTCCCAGGCACCAGGCTGTCATCCCGTGACCAATCGTCTCGGCGCGAAATTGTCATCCCGTATATACCGCATGTGCGCTTCAGAAAAAGCAGTAAACAACGAGCACCCAGGAAGGATTTCCTGCTTAGAAAGACGAATAGCCAGCTAGATGGATATGCGATATTATAGATAGCCAAGCTCGAATTCAAAAAGAGGTTTTGCGGCACAAATTGAATAAATTGGAAGGCTTTCTGTGCCCGGTCCCTATGAAAAAGATCTTGTCTTTGGATCTTGGATCTTCAAGTGTAAAAGCTCTGGTGATGCAGGAGAATCTGGAGGTGGTTGGCGTAGGATCAGCCCCCTACCCTACTCACTCTCCTGCCCCCGGCTGGGTAGAGCAAGACCCAGACTCCTGGTGGCCTGCAGCAAAGGCGGCTGCCCGCCAGGCGCTTGATAAAGCTAGTTCTCCACCTGGAGAAATAGTTGGGATAGGGTTGTCGGGCCATATGAGTGGCCTTGTGCTGATAGACAAAAACGGGCGCCCGCTGCTCCCATGCATTACCGTTTTTGATACTCGAACTTCCCGGCAATCTAAAATTCTCCAGGAACAGGCTGGCGATAGAATCCGTGTGCTCACCGGTAACCCCTGTGTTGACGCATTTATGGCCCCAAAGCTTCTATGGGCGAAGATGGAGGCCCCCCAGGCATATAATTCTGCCCATAAGTTCATATTCCCCAAGGACTACCTCAGAATGCTGCTTACCGGGGAAATATTGACAGAGCCTACCGATGCGGGAAACAGTCTCTTTCTGAATCCCACCACTCGCTCCTGGGATACGGAACTTTTCAGCGAAATGGGGTTCAATTTGAGATTGCTCCCGGAGATCAAGGAGAGCTGTGAAGTATCTGGTTATCTCGGCCGCGATGCAGCATTTGAGCTAGGACTTACCCCGGGCATTCCTGTTGTCTGCGGCGCTGCCGACATGGCATGTAGCGCCATAGGCACCGGAATAGTCACTCCAGGGGTCGTAGCCATAACCCTGGGTACTTCCGCTCAGGTAGTCGCTCTCGCTGACGCGCCGGCGCCCGCCGGATATGGAAAAATAACTTTCCATCCCCATGCAATACCTGGTTTCCTTTATGCGATGGGCTCTCCTTTCACAGGTGGGCTTGGGCTTGAATGGATCTCGAAAATACTGGCGGGCGAAGGACATGCCTCGGGCGATGCGATTGCATCTGCTTTGAGTGAAGCTGAATCCGCGCCGCCAGGCTGCCGGGGCGTGATATTCCTGCCATTCTTAGTAGGCGCGGGCACGCCATACTTTGACCCGAGGGCAAGAGCTGGATTCTTGGGGCTCGCCACAAGTCATACAAGGGGCGACATAATTCGTTCAGTGCTCGAGGGGATCGCATTCAATATCTATGATTCTCTGAAGGTATTTCAGGAGATGGGAATTTCCATAGAAACTTTGAATGTCGGGGCAGGTGGCATGAGAAGCCCGCTATGGAGGCAGATAATAGCAGATGTATGCAATATCCCGCTGAGGCTGATAAAGACACGAGATGCTTCGGCGGCGGGAGCTGCCGCTATTGCAATGGTCGGGCTCGGGCTCCAAAGCGATTTGGCAACCTTGAGCCTCAAAATCTCCGATCCAACCGATTCAGAAATACCAGATCCAGAAAAGGTGCGTCTCTATGCCAGGTTATACGGCCTCTATGAGAGGTTCTACATTTCGACCAAGGACGTTACAAAGGAGTTGACTGAATTATCATTAGAGTAGAGTATCCAGGCGGCTCAAACCAACCTTCCCTTGACGGATAAATCGGCTATATTGTCATGTTTATGTTACCCCAGAGAATGCATGATGGTATTAAAGCCTCCTCTGAAAATAGCGGCACCCACTTTGGGGGATTTTCATCCCTATCTCTTTGCTTTTGCCCAGCATGCATGAAGGCCGCTCGCGCGGCCGGCGTAAACGCGCAGGCAGCTCGCAAGCTCGTTATAAATGAGCTGAATCGCAGTTTTGAGAAAGCGACCTCCGCGTCCGATATAGATTCTTTCGCGAGAAGCGAGGCTGAATTTCTAAGACAAGGACCGAATGCCTTTGACGCTCTTCCTGATCTCAGGGCCTACCTTGAATGGCGCAGGAGTCCCGTCTTGTCGCTTCTAGAAGAGGTGAGGGACGCAGTCTTACCAGACACGAAGGTGTTGTTCCTGAGTCTTTCATCCCCCGATGCGGGGTGGCTTTTCGGGGTGGACATCGAGGAGATCGGTAAACGATGCGAGGGCATGATCGTCTGCTGTTACGATTCTACCGCTGATATGGTGAGAACAAACATATCAGAAACCGCGGCTATTCTGAGCAAAAGCGGCAAAAGTGCGAAAACCACCCAAAGCGAGAATACAGAGCTCCATGCAGGCTTTAGGCTCTTCTATCCCGAGATCAGCTCCGCTCCAGAGCTAAAAAGCAGAGTTTCCGCGGCGCTAAAAGGTGGCGCAGATGGCCTTGTTTTCTATAACTATGGGCTCATACCCAAACCTCGCCTTGGGTGGATCAAAGAGAGCCTCAACTGAGAGCCTTTCGCGCAGCTGATCAAAGCCCGATATAGAGGGCTGGGGCTTGTAGGGGGCCAAGTCTGGTTATCTATGATAGATTTGGCCCTCCGCAAGCCGCGAACACATCCAACGTGGGAAAGCAGTATATGGATGCGATACCCCTAATCATGGGGCACAAGCTCAGGAAGATGCTGCTCGATCTGTGATAGCCTATAATTCATGTTCTGAAGCAGATCCGCTATAGGGTCGGGCAGGTCGCCGTGGTTTAGATCCACCCCGCCAACCCGTATTCCATCCCTTTTAACAATACGGCCCGGCACGCCTACAACGGTGCAGCCCGGAGGGACAGATTTGATGACAACTGCCCCGGCGCCTATCTTGCAGTTGTCTCCAATAGTAATGGAGCCTAGCACCTTCGCCCCGGCGCTGATCATGACATTGTTTCCTATTGTAGGGTGTCTCTTGCCCTTTTCCTTGCCAGTGCCTCCCAGAGTTACCCCCTGGTAAAGGGTGACATTATCTCCAATCTCTGCGGTCTCTCCTATAACGACACCCATGCCATGGTCAATGAAAAATCCCTTTCCAATCCGGGCTCCCGGGTGAATTTCTATGCCAGTGAGCCATCTAGCAAATTGGGAAAGTAGCCGGGCTAGAAGAAACATCCGCCTCATATACAGGAAATGGGCTATTCTGTGAATCCATAGGGCATGAAGCCCAGGGTAGCAAAGCAGCACCTCAAACACGCTCTTTGCTGCCGGGTCCCGATCCATGACAGCCCTGATATCTTGCCGGACCTGCTCTATAATTGGAATTTTCATCCATATCCCTCCCCTCACCTGCCTCTTTGAAAATAGCCAGTGATTACCATCTTCCCGTCTTAATAATGCCGGACAATGCCCGACTACCACGAAAATAGCCCGCCAACATTTGTGCCGCATTAGGGCCGCCTGAATGGCCAGACTATTTATTCTAGTCTCTTATACAGCCAAGAATCCTGCCCAACAAAAAGCCCAATGAAAAAGGCTCTTGCCCCCGATTCAGGGGCGAAGAGCCTTCGCGGTTCCACCCTGCTTGGTTACGTTGTCACATAACCATCTTACCAGGTACAAAGCCTTCCAGTCAGGCTACATGAGATGTGCGGCGCATTCACTGACCCAATTGCGGCCTATACCTTGACCCAATAACGCTGGTCTTGCGTCCATCGCTAATCAGGTGTACCTTTTCGCGACGGCAGCTCATGGATGCATTTCGCCCCGCAAACCTGAGGCCCTTCGCACCAAACGGGCCCTCTCTTGCAGGTCTAACAGGGGGTACTTCTTCCACTCATTGCTTTTATGACTGATTTAACAGTGCTATTATTAGTTTAGGGCAATTTCCCGCACACGTCAAACTGAAAATTGGTCCCGGAGACAGCGTGCCGTTCAAAACAAATGCTACCATTCCTGCTCAAAGAGTTTGCCAATGGATCCGCCGGAATGGATGCACCTGATAGCGCCAGCGAGGAGCCTGCCCACAGAAAGAACGGTCATGTTCTCTGTTTTCTTTTCTGCATCCACTGGAACCGTGTTTGTAACCACGACTTCCTTGACACCAGAGTCAATTATTCGCTTTCTTGCATCTTCAGTAAGAACCGCATGAGTGCAGGCGAAATAGATGTCCTTGGCCCCGTGGCTCCTGATGACTCCCACAGCCTCTAGGAGGGATCTTCCCGTGGTGATTTCATCATCAACCAAAAGGGCATTCCTGCCTTCCACTTCCCCTACCATATCGCTTGCCTTGGCAACATCTTCATTCCCCAAACGCCGCTTGTCAATTATAGCCATGGACGCTGAAAGAGACTCAGCATATTTCGTGGCAAGTTTCGCGCGCCCTGCGTCAGGCGCTACCACAACCAATGAGTCAATAGCCCGCTTTTTGAAATAGGAAGCGATGATAGGCTGGGCGGTAAGATGATCGACTGGTATACTAAAGAAGCCTTGTATCTGGCTGGCATGGAGATCAACTGTAACTACACGATTAGCTCCGGCCACAGTCAGGAGATCCGCGACTAGCCGCGCCGTTATGGGGACGCGAGGCTGATCTTTCTTGTCAGACCGGGAATATGGATAATAAGGTATGACTGCAGTGATCTTACCAGCCGAAGCCCTCTTTAAGGCGTCGATCATTATGAGTAATTCCATCAGACCGTCATTCACCGGTGAGCAAGAAGGCTGTATCACATAAACATCAGCCTCTCTCACACTCTCATTGATCTTCACGAAGATATTCTCATTAGCAAAGGTCATAATTTCAGCCTGTCCCAATGGAATGCTCAGAAACGAGCATACCTCACGGGCGAGATCGGGATGAGCCCGTCCCGTGAATACCTTCAAATCATACACGCCAAAAGCCCTCCCCATAGTTCCTGCTGTCTGTCAGCGCAAGGTTCCGCTATTCAATGCAAAAAACTGATACGCTCCCGCCAAGGAAGCTGCAATAGCCTTCCAGATAATAATGTATCGCTTCAATGGGGAGAAAGCAAGGCGCCAAAGCGTAACGTACTGAGCATTTGATATGAGGCGCCCTTATATTGAACAGAATAGCTGGCCATAGATCTGCATTGCCAGCAGCTGATATAGAAAAAGGAGACCTTACATTGCGGTAGTCTACGCCTCAGGCTGGGTCAGTCTTTGAACCCCACATTGATGAAAACCCCATAGACCTTGATTCCTTCGACCTCCTCGGTAAAATCAAGTGTATTGGCGGTCCGATCATGAACCTCTGTAAAAATCACTAGATAAGCCTCGCAGAGACCTTCACTGCGCGCGTATTGTGCCGTCTGGACCTTGGCCCTGGCTAACAATGTCTCATCCACATAGCTTTTTACCTCGACCACATAGCGTCGACCATTAAGCCAAATCCATATATCAACTCTGCCGTTCCCCGTGGGGAATTCGACGCTGCTATATCCCCCCAGTCGGTCAACGAAACTCGATAGATAAGCATCCAGGGAATAATGGTAGACAGCCTCATACCTGGTCCCGCCCCGTCGCTGTTTCGCGAAACTGAAGGCCTTGCTCCCCCTTCTGTTAACATACCGCTGGTAGCTCTTCAGCACCGCCATCAAATCTAGAGTCCCATCAGACCGCAGATAACTCCGGTAGTCCTCGCCGGGCAAAAGATAGTTTCTCTGCTCGAAGGCAAGATCAAGCTTTGGCTTGAAATAGGCATAGAGCTTCTTCTGATAGATCGGACAGGAAAATTTGACATATTTTCGCAAGGAATTCGGATCCTCTTCATATTCAATGATACCGTTCACCTGGAGGTGCTTTTGCCAGGGTTCATCCACCATATAAGGCACCTTGACCACAGTGTCGAAAAGGCGCAAAACCGAGGTTTCTTCTTCCTTGGCCTTGCTGATAATATTGCTCACGTTTTTTGAGATATAGGCGTTAATATAGTAGTCGAGCATACGGGTGAAGGCATCCATCCCAATCTCAACGGGCTCAACCTCGCCTTTCCGCAACCTATCTGGGTCGATGGGGTTAAAACGCTCCACGAGGAGCTGGCAAAGTTCATTTACCAGGCCAGGCTGGCCATTGGTTTCGGTATAGATTTTATCCTTTACAGCGGGTGAAAAAGTCTGGCGGGTCTCCTTCTCATACTGGCCTATAAGATCGAAAACTTCCGTTCGGGTAAAGGGTTCCAGCCTGATTTCATCAGCAATATTGAATGGAGAGGCATGTTCCAGATAGATCTCAGTGAGATTGCGCACTCCTATCAGGATCAGGGAATGCAGGTTATAGACTGTACCACGATCAGAATAGATCTCGCGGAACACATGCAAAATCTTGCCTACATAATCTCCTGTCAGCGAATCAAACTCGTCAATCGCTAATACCAGTCTTCTTCTCGTGATCTGCCGCATGATTTGGAAAAATCGCGGCAACTCCGCAATCCTCCAAGGCCCCTTTTCTGGCAAGTCAATCCCACACAGGGATAGCTTTGCATTCAATCGAAAGGCAAGGAGCTGGCAAAACTCTTCCTCCGTAACGTCGATCATGCCTTCAAAGGAGAGGACCAAAAAGAGGTACTCTTCCCCAAGTCTACGCCCGATTGCCTCAACAAATGTGGTCTTGCCAGTTTGTCGCGGCGCATACAACGTGAAATAGCGCCCTCGCTTCGTTATTCCGTCGCAGCCTTCGCCTTCGATTTGCTTCAGTGTCTGCTGCAGTAGTTCCTCGCGAGGCACATAATAATGCAAAGTGGGGTCACATGGGCCGGTGGTGTTAAACCTGCGCATTCTCCTACCTCCTCACCATGCCTGGGCAATTTTAATTCTAGCATACCTCATAGGAGCCATACAACGCCATCGCGCCAGAGCGCCAGAGGCCCCCAGCAGCACAATCTCCATGGGGATTGATAGCAGGAGGGAAATGGCCAAAAACGTCGAAGGTCATAATGTGGTGATCGCATGATATCTAACGCTGAACCTCTTGGGATGCATAATTCCATAACATGCGTGCCAGGCATCGAGGTTGGATGCGCTGAGGATCCCGTTGGCCTTACAGGATGCACCGTGATCTTGGCGAAGGAAGGCGCTGTTCCAGGCGTTGATGTTAGGGGATCTGCGCCTGGGACCAGGGAAACCGATCTTATGCGGCCGGCCAGGCTGGTTCAAAAGGTGCATGGAATAGTTCTTTCGGGAGGCAGCGCCTTTGGACTAGATGCAGCAAGCGGCGTTATGGCATTCCTGGAGGAACAAGGGATAGGGTTTGAGACAGGATTCGGGCGGGTCCCCATTGTCGGCGCTGCGGTGATATTCGACCTTGGAATGGGCAGCAGCAAGGTGCGACCAGATAAGGAAATGGGGTATCTTGCTTGTAAGGCGGCATCGTCCGGCTCCGTGCCCGAAGGCAATGCCGGAGCCGGGATGGGTGCCACGGTGGGGAAAGTCTATGGCCCTGTATTTTGCATGAAAGGCGGACAGGGGACGTATTGCGTTGAAATCGGGGATGGGATAAGAGTTGGGGCCCTTGCGGTGGTAAATGCCCTGGGTGATGTGGTGGACCCCGGCACAGGCAGGATCATCGCAGGAGCATATGACTTTGCGTCAGGTAGATTCCTTGATTGCTCGGCCGCGATGAGGAGGCTTGGGGTACAGGGCGCGACAAACGCGGACTTCGGCAGGTCGAATCTCGCAAAGTCGCCAGATCAGGTACCACCAGAATCTCCAGGCCCAATTTCCTCCACCACCCTGGTGGTTGTGGCGACAAATGCAAAGCTCACCAAAGAAGAAACCAATAAAGTCGCGGAAATGGCCCATGATGGTATTGCAAGATCGATTCGTCCGGTGCATACTATGTATGATGGAGATACTGTTTTTGCCCTGTCCACAGGAGATAAAGAAGCGGACGTGACCGCTATCGGATCTGTGGCGGCAGATGTAGTGAGCATGGCCATAGTGCGCGCTGTCATGAAGGCAACCCGTGTGGGTTCGGTGCTTGCGGCTGGTGATATCGTAGATAGGCGCGCATGAAAAACGTCCGGCACCCATTGGGGCTGGAACGGAGGTGTAAAATAGAATATGAGACTATCCATTCGGCAGATCGTAGTATCCGGTATTCTAGCGGCGCTCACCATCGTCATGGGAGCTACCGGCATCGGATTCATCCCGGTACCTACCCCCGCTGGCGCTGCAACTTTGATGCATCTCCCCGTGATTCTGGCTGGTATCCTCGAAGGGCCCCTGGTCGGCTCCCTAACTGGCTTGATCTTCGGCCTCTTCACTTTGCAATTCCTGGCCGATCCTCTCGTGGTCATCCCTGCCCGGCTTTTGATTGGGGTCGTAGCATATTATGTCTATATGCTGACCCGCAAGACATCCTGGGGGCTCGCACTGGCAGCGGCTGCAGGAAGCGCCACAAACACTATAGGGACGCTCTCCCTTTTTGCGCTGCGTGGCTATGCCCCGGTCGCTGGAGAGAAAGGCATACTCACCATAGCAATCGCCCATGGTATACCAGAAGCAATTGTGGCAGCAGTGGTGATCACGCCCATCGCGCTGGCAGTGTCAAAAAGCATGGCGAGAGGCTCACTGAAAAATGGGACTGTCGTAACTGGACAAAGATCCTGATGATCAAGGCTGGTAATGGCTCTGCTAGATTTCATCCCAGGAGCAGTTTCGCGCCGCCTGCGAGCAGCACGAGACCCAAGACCTTGATCCAGGTAAAGGGCATCTTGGCCAGTCCGAATAGCCCAAAATGATCGATTATCAAAGCCGTAAGTACCTGGCCCACTATTATGGAGGTGGTGGCGATCGCAACGCCTAGCCTGGGAATGCTGGTCACCACCCCATAGACGATCAATACCCCCAAAATGCCGCCGAGAAAGGTGTACCAGGGAGCATGAGGCGCCGCCTCAAGCTGCCCCTTTCCAAGCCTCAGGACAAAAAGGATGAATATAATGGTAGCGAGCCCGAATATGTGAACGATGAAGGTAGTCTCCCAGAGCCCTACCACTTTCCCAAGGCGCGAATTCAGCGATCCCTGCAAAGCCATGAGTATGCCCGCTATCAAGGCGATTACTAACGCCATAATCTTGGCAGACAAGATTCGCAAAAACCCCCTACAACCAAGATCAGAATTATTCTGACCAGCCGCTCAGGCTCCCATACAATGCTACACCTTGGTTGATTTCGGGATGCCTTACAATGTCTTTCAAGCTTTCCCCGGTGGGATTCTTAAGATCGGGAGTCAATTCTGACAGAGGAACCAAGACGAACCCTCGTTCCCACATTCGCGGATGAGGGATAGTCAGCTTCTCATCATTCAGAGTGAGAGAATCGTATAAGAGGATATCGAGGTCAATGACGCGCGGGCCCCAGCGAGTTCGCCTTTCGCGCCCCAGTCGCTGTTCTATATTGAGTAGACCGTCAAGGAGGTCAAACGGTCCAAGAGAAGTCTCAACTTCCGCCACCATATTCAGAAACTTTGGCTGGTCTTTGTAGCCCCATGGTTCAGTTTCATAGACACGTGATGTCCGTAAAATCCAGATACCAGAAAAGCTCCGGACGAGACTTAGTGCTCCTTCGAGATTTCGCTGCCTGTCCCCGAGATTAGAGCCAACGCCAATGTAGGCGATCACTGCTCAGGCCTCCTGGTGATCTCCACCTGAACATAACCGAGAAGTCCGCCAAGAGGAGCATGAGGTTTACGCACCCTGACCGTCACTTCGCGAACGGCATAGGCAGCCAGGATCTCCTGACAAATGGTCTCCGCCAGGGTTTCAATAAGGTTGAACTCCCTCTCCTCCACAATGTCCTTGACAAGGGTATAAACGTCCACATAGTTGACAGACAATTCCACATCATCCATTTGCGCAGCTTGAGAAAGATCCGTGACCATCTCCACATCCACTTCAAATCGTTGACCCAATTCTTTCTCCGCGCTAAAAGCCCCATGATATCCATAGAATACCATGTCCTTCAAGAGAATCTTATCTTCACCCATTTTGCTCCCCCTCTCGGACTATCGCGTCGGTCATGCGCACCATCCTCGCAGTTCTCTTTACATCGTGCACTCTTACTATATCTGCTCCACCGGCTATTGCCAGGGCGACCGTTGCCATAGTTCCATCATCGCGTTCCTCGATAGACTGCCCAACTATCCGGGCAATGAATGATTTTCGTGATGTGCCAACCAAAATGGGGTATCCAAGCGCTCGAAACTCCCGCAGTCGTCTCAGGATCTCCAAGTTATGCTCGGGGAGCTTTCCAAATCCAATACCAGGATCCAGTATGATCTTCTCGGGTTTGATTCCAGCCGAGATTGCACGTTCCACCGCATCCTCAAAAAAGGAGATAATATCTGACACTACATCATGATATTGGGGATTCCGTTGCATTGTTCCGGGTTCCCCCAACATATGCATGAGAATCATCGGCACCCCGAAATCCGCTGCCACGCGACCAAGATCCGGGTCAAACCTCAAAGCGCTGATATCATTGATTACGCTTGCCCCGGCCTCTATCGCCCTGCGAGCCACCTCCGCCTTATAAGTATCTACCGAAATGGGAATGTTTATCTCCCGGGAAAGCCGCTCTACAACGGGGATTACCCTCCTGAGTTCCTCATCGCAGGGCACTCGCTCTGACCCGGGACGAGTCGATTCGCCGCCGATGTCAATTATGTCGGCTCCCTCTGCCACAAGGGTTTTGGCATGCTCAACCGCAGCAAAGGGATCCATGTATTTTCCTCCATCAGAAAATGAATCAGGGGTCACATTTACGATGCCCATAACATAGGTCCGCGCGCCGGGCCGGAATACATGCTCATTCCATTTAACCTCAGGGAGATATCGGCTTTCGCATCGTCTCAGGGCTTCTTCTATCTTATCAGCAATCTCCCTGAGCCCGAAAGGTTGTCGTTTGAGGGTTGCAAGGGCTTCGTCAAACTGGCGCAAGGTTCCCAGAAGAAGAACATCCGCCGCTTCTACCGACAGGCTGGCTACACCTTCACTGGTCGCGGCCTCGCCCCCTTTTGCCAGCATCTCCTGTTTCAGGAGGATGGCAGCTTTTATGGGAACTTGCGAGAGCTTGACAGCCCGAAAGACAG
Source organism: Bacillota bacterium (assembly GCA_013178415.1). Taxonomy (NCBI): domain Bacteria; kingdom Bacillati; phylum Bacillota; species Bacillota bacterium. The sequence continues at coordinate 28,247 of JABLXA010000011.1, forward strand.
CCTTAGGAGCCATTATCCGGATCCCTTCTGGAGAGACGGAAAGGCGCTCCATTTCCTCCCGGGCGCGTTTTATATTTGGAATATCTATAATCCTGACATTGACATTCATAGCAGATTCATTATATGCGAATCATGACCATATGGCAAGCATTGGTGATTTCTTCGGTCATCTCGATCAGAAGGCTGGCGATTCGTTTGGCCATTTCTATCCAAAGGGCCTGAACGATCAATGCGAAGAGCCGACGAATGCATGTCATATTATTCAAATATCGTATCTCAAGATGTCCAACAAAAAGTTTTTCGTATAAATTCGTCCACCACTTGATGAAATTCGTATTGCATGGTATACTGACCATTAATATACCGATACAAGTCCGGTCCGGTATCAGGAGGAGGATTTGAGGAATGCGCCTGAGGGGTGCAAGGGGAGCGATCGTCGTCAAAGAGAATTCATCTGAAGCCATCATAGAGGGCACGAAAGAGCTTCTGAACAAGATGATAAGCGAAAATCACATCGATATTGGAGATATAGGAGCCATAATCTTTTCATCGACCCCTGATCTCGACGCTGCCTTTCCTGCAGCCGGAGCGAGGGAGCTTGGTCTTTCTCTGGTGCCTCTTTTCTGCTGCAGCGAGATAGATGTCACAGGATCTCTCGATAGATGCATAAGGATTCTTATCCTTTTCAGCAGTGACAAGCGCCTTGATGAAATAAAACATGTCTATTTGGGAGAGGCAGAAAATCTCAGGCCCGATTTAGCTCAATATTCCAACGACCCGGAGCAACCTGATTGAACACGGTGGTGAATTCAAGTGATCATCATTATGAATCGTGACGCAACTCAAGAAGATATTAAGAGAGTGGAGGAGAGGATTAGTATGGCAGGACTTTCTCTTCACCTCTCTCAAGGTTCTGAGAGGACCATTATTGGCGTCGTGGGGGATGTCCGCCAGATCTTGCCTGACTCAATCAAAGCGCTCCCAGGCGTGGAAAGGGTTGTCCGTATTCTCCATCCATTCAAGCTGGCGAGCCGTGATTTCAAACCCGAGCCCACCATAGTCAAGCTTGACAATGGGGCAGAGATCGGGTCCAGGCAGCTGGTCGTGATGGCTGGTCCCTGCGCAGTTGAAGACGAAGACACATTGATGGAAGTAGCGATAAAGGTCAAGGCCGCAGGCGCGACCATCCTCAGGGGCGGCGCCTTCAAGCCCAGGACATCACCATATAATTTCAGAGGCCTTGGAGAGGAGGGTCTCAAGATGCTGGCCAGAGTGCGGGAAGGAACAGGGCTGCCTGTGATCACCGAAGTCCTGTCCCCGCAAGACGTGGATCTTGTCTCAAAGTATGCGGACATATTGCAGATAGGCGCAAGGAATATGCAAAACTTCAGTCTACTGCAGACTGTCGCGAAAGTACGAAAGCCGGTGCTGCTGAAACGAGGCCTCGCGAATTCCATCGAGGAATGGTTGATGTCTGCAGAATACATCCTCTCTGGCGGCAATGATCAGGTGATCCTGTGCGAAAGAGGAATTCGGACCTTTGAGACTTACACCCGCAACACGCTTGACCTTAGTGCAGTCCCGCTGGTGAAAAAGCTGAGCCATCTTCCTATATTGGTCGACCCCAGCCATGGGACTGGATCACGCGATCTTGTCATTCCCATGAGCAGGGCCGCTGTGGCCGCCGGGGCTGATGGCTTACTGGTGGAAGTTCACCCTTATCCTGAGAAAGCCCTGTCTGATGGACCGCAATCCCTCAAGCCCGAGGGCTTCGAGCAGCTGATGAATGAAATCAAACCTGTGGCGCAAGCGGTAGGAAGGATCGCTTGATAGGAGGTGACGCTTGAGCAAATGGGAGAGGAATCCCCGCGCAGGCTCACAGTGACCATCGTTGGCATGGGTCTCATGGGCGGTTCCCTTGGGATGGCCCTCTATGAAAATGAGCCTAAATATGAAATCATCGGTGTCGACAGAAATAAAGACACTCTTGCAAGGGCGATAGAAAAGCATGCCGCTCACAGAACAGTCGCAGATATTTCGGAGGCCGCCCCTTTCACCGATATCCTTGTGCTGGCGACGCCGATCCGTGAAATGCCGCACCTCGCTCAAGAGGCAGCGCCACATATGCGCCCGGGCAGCATTGTGACAGACCTGGGTAGCACAAAGGCCTACCTGGCAAAGGAAATGCCTGCAAGGCTTCCCGGGAGCATCACATACATAGGTGGCCATCCGATGGCCGGCTCTGAGAAAAGCGGGATAGAGGCAGCCCGGAAGGATCTTCTTAAAGGCGCGACTTACGTGCTCTGCCCGCCTGATGGCATCCAGGAAGATTCCAGAGAACTCTTGACCCTGCGCCAGATGGTGAGGGTGGCTGGCGCAAGAGAGATTTTCATGGAACCAGAACAGCATGATATATATGTGGCGATCGTCAGTCACCTCCCGTATCTATGCTCCGTCGCCCTGGCAGGGCTAGCGCTCAAAAAGTCCCAGGATTTCCCGAGTTTATCGCGGCTTATGGCAGGGGGTTTCAGGGATTCCACCAGGACCGCCAGTCGAGATCCTCTGGTGGGGGCTGACATATGCCTCACAAATCCCGAGGCGCTTGAAAACATGGCATCTGAATTCAACTCTATCATAGAGGAGATCATGTCCATGGTGAGAAAACAGGATATAGAGGGCCTGAGACAAAAGCTGAGGGAAATAAAGTTATTTCGTGATTCTCTGAAGTTCCCGCCCAGTTCTAATTGAGCTACGGTCTCGTGGAGCCGAAATCTTAGTATGTAGATCCTGATCGGAGGGGAGAGTTTTTCTTTGAACCGCCAAGTATCATCTTGTGGCCCGCTCAAGGGGGAAATCAGGGTTCCCGGGGACAAGTCAATATCTCATCGCGCAGCCATATTAGGCTCAATAGCCCATGGTATCACTATAATTCATGGTTATGCCAGCGGCATAGACTGCCAGAGCACTCTTCAATGCCTCAGAGATCTAGGAGTGGAGGTCAAACATATCAAAGAAGAAGCTGAGTCCATGAGCCAGCACATGATTCTGATCCATGGCAAGGGCCCATCCGGCCTTCAAGAGCCGCAAGATGTGCTGGACGCAGGCAATTCCGGGACCACAATCAGGCTTATGGCGGGAGTCCTGGCCTCTTCGGATTTCTTTTCCGTGATAACTGGTGATGCATCTCTCAGGCGGCGTCCTATGGCTAGAGTCATCGAACCTCTCAGAGAAATGGGCGCGACCATATTTGGACGGGGCGGCTCAAAATATGCTCCCCTGGCCATCAAGGGAGCGGCTCTCCGTCCTATCACATGGAACGCCCCTGTCGCCAGCGCGCAGCTCAAATCATGCATCCTGCTTGCGGGATTGCTCGGCGGTGGAGCCACAGTGGTGGAGCCGGCAATCTCGAGGGATCATACAGAGAGAATGCTGAGGTTCTTCGGCATCCAGGTGCACGAAAGCTTTGGTGGTGGCGAGCATACGGTGAGCGTGGATGGAAATAAGGAATTCAGCGGCAAAGAGATCTTCATACCTGGCGATATCTCTTCGGCAGCTTTTCTATTAGCAGCCGCTGCGCTGGTTCCCGGATCGTCTATAGTCGTGCGTGACGTGGGGATCAACCCAACGCGCGCTGGTTTCCTCGACTGCCTGAGATCCATGGGCAATGAAGCCAAATATCTCGATGAACGTTCTGATGGGCCAGAGCCAGTGGCGGATATCGCCGTATCCTACGGACAGCTAAAAGGCATTACAATTGAAGGCCCTGCAATACCGGGTGTGATAGATGAGATACCTATTCTTGCCGTGATGGCGACTCAGGCCGAAGGGGAAACCATCATCCGGGGGGCAGGCGAGTTAAGGGCAAAGGAAAGTGACAGGATTGCAGCTCTTGCCTCTGAGCTTACGAAAATCGGAGGGAGGGTCCGGGAGCTTCCGGATGGAATAGTGATCTCGGGCAAGACGCCAATAAGGGGCGGCGTCACTTGCTCGAGCCATGGCGATCACCGAGTTGCCATGGCCTTGGCGATAGCAGGCCTGATTTCATCTGAACCAATTGTCATAGAGGGAGCTGAATGCGTTGATATCTCATTCCCAGGATTTTGGGAGACCCTTGATGCCCTTACGGGGAATTGATAGCAGTACAAAACTAGTATGTCTTTTGGGATACCCTGTCGCGCATAGCCTCTCGCCAGCCATGCATAATGCAGCATTCAGGCATCTCGGGCTCAATATCTGCTACATGTCTTTTCAGGTGCAAAAGGAAAGATTGGCGGACGCAATGGCCGGTATCCGCGGACTGGGGATGGTCGGCGCTAACGTCACCGTGCCCCACAAGGTGGAAGCATTGGGCCTGATGGATTCACTTTCCCCTGACGCTCAAAGGATCGGCGCCGTGAATACCATCATAAACCAGGACGGGCGGCTGATAGGGCATAATACGGATGGCTACGGCTTGCTAAGAGCGCTTGAGGACGCGGGATATGAGCCCGAGGGCGAAGAAGTGGTCATCGCCGGGGCTGGGGGCGCTGCAAGAGCTTGCGCGCTGACCCTTGCAGGGGCCGGAGCGGCACGAATATTGATAGTGAACAGGACCCTGAACAAGGCAGAGGACCTGGCTGAACAGGTGAGAAGGGCTGAGGTCCAGTTAGGCACGCCGCAGCAGACTGAAAAAGTAGTAAATCATGCGACCGTGTGCAAGGCGTTTCCGCTGGCGAAACTGAAGGACCTTATGAAAGACGCGGGCCTTCTCATAAATGCCACGTCTGTAGGCCTCAAATCTGCGGGAGACTGTATCGTAGATGATCCTGGGGCTATTCGCAAGGATATGGTAGTTTGCGATCTTGTCTATAGGCGCGGAATGCCAAAAGGCAAGACACGGCTTATTGAGATAGCTGAGATGGCTGGCGCCAGGACGGTCCTGGGCCTTTCAATCCTTCTCTATCAAGGGGTTAAAGCTTTTGAGTTGTGGATGAACCAGGAGGCTCCCGTGCAAGTCATGCGCAGGGCGCTTGAGATCTCAGTGGAAAGGTAGGAACGCAGGTGGGTAGATTCAGGTTTTATACTGCAGGTGAATCCCATGGGAAGGGGCTCATCGCCCTCATGGAAGGGATCCCTGCGGGCCTCAGAGTCTCCAACGATGGGATAGATCTCCAACTTGCCAGGAGACAGGCGGGTTACGGTCGCGGGGACAGGATGAAAATCGAACATGATCGCGTTGAGATAATATCTGGAATCAGGCATGGAATCACGCTAGGAAGCCCTATTTCCTTATTGATCTGGAATAAGGATTGGGAAAACTGGAAGCAGGTGATGTCGCACGACCCGGCGGATGCGGGGAAATCCATCCCTGTTACGGTTCCAAGGCCAGGGCACGCGGATCTCGCAGGCATTCTGAAGTACGACCATCATGACATACGGAATGTTCTTGAAAGGGCTTCCGCCCGAGAGACTGCAGCCAGGGTTGCTGCCGGAGCCATCGCCAGAATACTTTTGGCGGAGTTCGGCATCCAGATAGAAAGCCGCGTGCTGGATATTGGCGGAATCAGTGCAAAGGCTGAGCAGCAGATCATCGCCGCCATCGATAGGGCTAAGGAAACAGGTGACACTCTTGGAGGAACTTTTGAGGTCATAGCCACTGGAGTTCCCGTAGGCCTCGGATCATATATCCAATGGGATCAGAGACTGGACGGCAGGATTGCTCAGGCGGTCATGAGCATTCCCGGGGTGAAAGGTGTAGAGATCGGGCTTGGGTTTCAAGCCTCCAGGTACCCTGGATCACAAGTGCATGATGAGATTTACTTTGATGGCAGGTTTTATCGAAAGACAAACCATGCAGGAGGCCTCGAGGGTGGTGTAACCAATGGTGAGCCTGTAGTGGTCCGCGCGGCTATGAAACCCATTCCGACCCTCAGAAACCCCCTGAATTCGGTGGATATCGCTTCCGGGGTGCCATCCCCGGCGCATAGCGAGCGTTCGGATGTATGCGCAGTGCAAGCATGCTCCATTGTAGCGGAAGCCATGGTGGCGCTTTCTTTATGTGAAGCCTTCATTGACAAATTCGGCGGGGACAGCCTCGAGGAGATGCGCCGAAATTTCGCTGGATACTTGAAAGGGATAGAGGAGTATATGACAACCCCAGCGACAGGTGGGGATGCAGGATGTTGAACATAGCGATAGCTGGTCCCATGGCTTCTGGTAAGACTACCGTGGGGAAGAAACTAGCGCAGAAACTCAGGCGCCCCTTCGTGGATGTTGACCAGTTCATTGAAGATTCCACCGGGGAAAAGGTGAGTGAGATATTCGCCAAATATGGGGAGTCTTACTTTCGCAAACTCGAAGAGGAGGCCATCGAAAGACTCGCGGAACTGCGCGGTATTGTGATCGCCCTGGGCGGGGGCGCTGTTATAAGTTCAAAAAATCGGGAAATCCTGGATTCATCAGGAATCGTCGTAATGCTTTCAGCCTCCCCGGAAGAAATCCTCAGACGAGTTGGGGAAGATTCTACCAGACCCCTCCTTGCTGGCGATGGGAAACTCGAGAGGATCACGGCTTTACTCAAGGAAAGAGAAGATTACTATAAATCTGGCGATCTTTATCTGGACACTACGCAGCTGTCGCCCGATCAAGCGGTGGATAAGATCTGCGCCTTCCTTGGCAAATTCAACATGCCCGATAATCACTCAGTTGAACAGATTGTGGAGGTCGAAGTTTCGCCGCCATATTCTATCCATATTGGGGCCGGAATATTGGCCAAAACTGGCCGTATCGTATCAGCCCTTGCTCCCGGGTCAAGGGCCATCATAATAACCAACCCTCTGCTGTCGCAGCTTTATGGATATCGCCTGGAGAAAATCCTTTCAAGGCATGGTGTCAGCGCCTTTCAATATAAGATTGGCGATGGAGAGCAATTCAAAGAAATGGACCAGGTCATGTCTGTCTATGATTTCATGGCTTCTCATGGGGTGGGCCGCGACACCATTTTGATCGCCCTCGGAGGCGGGGTGGTGGGGGATCTGGCAGGGTTTGTGGCAGCCACCTATATGCGCGGCATAAGATTCATCCAGGTGCCAACCACTCTCCTTGCCCAGGTCGATAGCAGCGTAGGGGGGAAGGTTGCGGTAAATCATCCGAGAGCGAAGAATTTGATAGGCGCATTCTACCAGCCTACGGTAGTCATCGCAGACGTGGGCACTCTTCTCTCCTTGTCTGAACGCGAGTACCGGGAAGGCCTGGCTGAGGTAGTGAAGTATGGAGTAATTTGGGATTCACATTTCTTCACCTACCTGGAAAAAAATATAGAAGCCATTCTACGCCGGGATACAGATCTCCTCACGGATCTTGTATATCGTTGCTGCAGTATCAAGGCAGAGGTCGTAAGCCAGGACGAACGGGACCATGGCATCAGGGCCTATCTCAATTTCGGCCATACGATCGGGCATGCCATCGAGGCTCTGGCAGGGTATGGAACGCTCAGGCATGGCGAGGCGATAAGCCTTGGCATGATGGCTGCCATGAGGCTCGCCATAAGGCTTGGCCTTGCGCCAGCAGCGGATCTTACAAAGCTCGAAAGACTGCTGGGGGGATTTGGGCTTCCTATTGAGATAAGGGAACATCTTGGTCAGGTTCGAGACCAGACGGCCATGGCGGAAAAGAGATCGCAGGTGATCCAAGAGCTTATGGATCATATGGCCCTCGACAAAAAGGCAAAGGGCGGCAAACTGAGGTTTATCCTGCCCAGACGAATCGGTGAAGTCACGGAGATGGAAATATCAGATGTTGTTATCCGGTCTCTTCTGGAGGAGATGCTATGCTGAATATACTGGTGATCCACGGGCCGAATCTAAATCTCCTGGGGCAGCGAGAACCAGGAATATATGGAAGAGCATCCCTGAATGAGATAAATCAGCGAATGCTGGACTATGCGCAAGGTAAGGGCATTACCCTCAAGATCATCCAATCAAATCATGAAGGCGAGATAATCGATGCAATACAACAAGCTGCTGGGTGGGCGACAGGGATCGTCATAAACCCGGGAGCGTATACCCATTACAGTTATGCTATAAGAGACGCCTTAGCAGCTGTGAAAATACCGGCCATCGAGGTCCACCTGTCCAACATTCACGCGAGGGAAGAATTCCGGCACACCTCGGTCACGGCGCCTGTGACAAAGGGCCAGATAATCGGCCTGGGCCCGATGGGATATATTCTGGCCCTGGAATTTCTGGCGTCAGATGGGGGTGACGTGGAATGATACATGAGTACCATGAAAGTAAAGAGAATGACTTATCCATTGGATACCTCGGCCCGCCCGGCAGTTTTTGTGAGGAAGCTACAATACGCCTGGTTCGATCTGGCGTAGTCTCCGGCCTGTCGGCTTCGTCTCTCATCCCGGGCCGGACCATAAGGGAATTGATCACTTCCGTGGAGAATGGTTCGCTCCCGGCGGCAGTAGTCCCAATAGAAAACTCCATCGAGGGCTCAGTATCAGAGACTCTGGACTTGCTAGTGCGTTCTGAAGACCTCTTCATTCAATGTGAGATCACGATACCGGTGAGCCACAACCTCCTGATTTGGGAATCTAACAGATCAAGGCCCGTCGAGGAGATTCTTTCCCATCCGCAGGCCCTTGCCCAATGTAGAAACTACATACTCGGACGCTTTCCAGGTGTCCGCGAAAGAGCAACCACCAGCACAGCCGAGGCTGCACGCGAGGTCTCATCTCGAAAGGACTCAGGACCGGTAGCCGCGGCTATAGGGACGCTAAGAGCCGCGGAACTATATGGCCTCTCGGTCATAGATACTGACATCCAAGATGTCCAGGAGAATGAAACACGTTTCGTCCTGCTGGCGAAGTCCGCAAACACCCGGAGCACCGGCCGCGACAAGACTTCTATCGCTTTTTCCACGATGCGCGATCGACCGGGAGCTCTCTATTCCATACTGGAGGAATTCGCTAAACGATCTCTCAATCTTACCAAGATTGAATCACGCCCCACAAAGCGAATGCTTGGAGAATACATCTTCTTTGTCGATTGCCAGGGACATAAGGATGATGCCGATGTAGCAGACGCCATCATGGGGCTCAGACCCAAGACTTCCTACTTGAAAATCCTTGGGTCTTATCCAGAATGGTCAAAGTCCAAATCACTTGGACAATGAATCTATCAGGTTCGCTCAGAGGGCGATCTACGCTGTTCGCAGCATCTTTTTCTTGCCGGTGAGCCCTACTATCCGCGCGACAGTGAGCGAGATGAGCGAGTCAGCTATATGATGTAAAAATGTCCCGACAAAGACTACTGACCCGGCCTTGACCAGCGTAAAGCCAAAAGGCAGGACAATCAGGGCCTCGAGGCCTGCATGAATAGGAGCTGTTACAGCAAGTGCTTCGGCAAATGTCCTTCCCCTGCGTATCATCATGGCCCCCACGAGTCCAAAGATCGCGTGCATTGCAGCGCGGGCCGCGATGACAGGGCCAAGCTTGAGCAAGAACCCAAAGGCCGAACCAAGTCCGACCATTATGGCTACCCATGGGCCAAGCAGCATCGAGATCATCACTGGAACATGCGATGCAAGTGTCGCGGTAAATGGCGGAATGGGAACTGTCAACAATCCTCCAAAGTATACCGGGATCATAAAGGAAAGCGCGGCGAGCAAAGCCCCCCATATCAGCTCGCGAGATTTCATGATTATCAATCCTTTCATGGCAAAATGCGCATCTCACTGGCGACCGCCGGCACTACAGGGGTGGCCTAAAGGGGTTCCAGAGATGCTAAGCTGATGATAACCATTAAAATCTGTCTTGTCAAGTGTCTTGACATATATTTTCACACTAACTGATCAGGGGGAACATCACCGCAATCCCGGTTTAGACGGAAATCTTGCTCAGACGGTTTTCTAGCACCTGCTCAGGCATGAAATTATTCAGCCTGAGGAAATAAACAGCCGCGTCAAGGAGGGCTTCTTGTGGGATAAGCCCTACGATCTCACTCCCCACTATTTGCACGCCATACCTTTCGCATTCAGCCTTAATGAGGTTGAAGACCAGATGTATCGGAGTTTTTCTAAAATCGGTGAGATTCATTGAGACCTGCACAATGCCTCTGCTCTCTAATTTGATGCCAAGGGCTTTCACGTTCACGAGCCCGCCGCTGGAACCCCTCACGGCCCTGGCGATCCTCTTGGCTATGGCCAGGTCATCAGTCCCCAGGTTGACATTGAATGCAACCAGGTAATCTCGAGCCCCTATGGCAACTGCTCCAGCGGTGGGATGCATCTCGGGCGCGCCAAAATCCGGGCGCCTTTCAGGACTCTGTATCTCCCGGCTAAGACCTTCAAAACCACCCTTCCTGATATCCGCGAGGTTCCTGCGCGCCGGGTTGAGAGCCGCCCGTTCATAGAGATAGACTGGGATCCTCAATTCATTTGCCACCATTTGGCCCAATTCCCTGGCAAGCTCGACGCACTCGTCCATTGTAGCCTCTGAGATTGGCACAAATGGCACCACATCGGCGGCCCCAATGCGCGGATGCTGGCCGCGATGCTTATTCATATCGATCAATTCTGCCGCCTTGGCCACCCCAAGAAACGCGGCTTCCTTCACGGCCTCCGGCTTTCCCACGAAAGTAACCACTGAGCGATTATGGTCGTAATCCATGGAATAATCCAGAACCCGCACGCCATCTACGCTTCCTATGGCGGCCACAATCGCCCGGACGACATCCTCCCGCCTACCCTCACTGAAGTTTGGAACACATTCTACTAGCTTCATTTATCTCAACCCCTATGATATAGAACCACGAAGATCTACTACGCTTTCGGAATTAGATGGTTGATGATGTCATACGCGACCACCATGGTCATCAATAAAAAACGCCCGACGAATCCCGGGCGAAATCGACCACCCTGGCCATGATCGATCACCCCACGGGACCGCCGGAACGGTATAAGCCTGACTGCGGCGGAATCATACTATTCACTCAAGAGGTATCCCTTAGCCTCCAGAGCAGCCTCAACCCCGTCCAGCGCCGCCTCACTGGCTGCCTGCACTGTATGCAAATGCATTCCCTCGGTCAGAGCAGAAAGAGGTTTCGCGGCACTCTCGGTCAGCGCCCTGTCGAACTCCTCTACATCTTTATGCGATTCGATCATCAACATGCCTCTAAGTTCTCCATAAAGTGGATGTTCGACGATCACATCAATAATGCGCCCGCCGTGGGCAACGATAGTGTGGAGTTCATCAGCCAGCTGTTCCCTTGTATGTTTACAGGCGATAACCCGCGTCGCGAGCCCGGGGATGACCTTGCCTGCAAGGAGGTATCCGCGCGGGGTAGATAGGATCTTTTCGCCCCTGGCGCGAAGCAAAGCTATATCCTGAACTATTACCTGGCGCGAAACTCCTAGGGAAGCAGCAAGATCTGAGCCTGTAACAGGCTCCCCCCGATCTTTGAGCACCTCGACTATCTTTTGTCGCCTGCTGCCAGATGACAAATCCATACCTCTACCCCTGCGTTTCCGACACTATTGCTTTGAAATGGTTCGAATGATAAAAGAACCTCAAACTCGAGCCTCAGGCAGTTCCTGGATTCTCCGCAAGTATCCTGGGTTTGCGAGATTCCTTGGCACCGGAACCGCCCTGCGCCTCCGGCCCCGTGGTTACAGCTGCTGCCCGGCCATCGTCCATCGCTTCGCCACCATGCATCCCTGCACTCTGGGGCATTTCATCGGCCTCGTTGAGGATGGCCTCCAGCTCCTTCCCCTCAATGGTCTCCTTCTCTTTCAGCAATGCCACCAATCTTTCCAGCTTCGCCCTGTTGTTTGTCAGTATCGTCCGCGCCTTGTTGTAGCAATTCATTATAATCTCATGGATTTCCTTGTCTATAGCAGCGGCGATTTCTTCACTGTAGTTACGCTCTCTGGCTATATCCCTTCCCAGGAACACCGTTTCTTCATGGCGTCCGCCCAGCGTAAGAGGGCCCAGCTTTTCACTCATACCGTATTCAGTCACCATCTTGCGCGCCATCTTGGTCGCCCTTTCCAGGTCGTTTTGCGCACCGGTGCTGACTTCACCAAATACAATCTCCTCAGCCACTCGTCCGGCCATCAATACCGTAATTTCGGACAGCATCTCCGATTTGGTCAGAAAATACCTGTCCTCATCCGGGAACATCAATGTATATCCACCGGCCCTCCCGCGCGGGATGATAGACACCTTATGAACTGGATTTGCGTCAGGAAGGGACTTGGCCACAAGCGCATGACCACCCTCATGGTAAGCTACAAGCTGGCGCTCCTTTTCGCTCATGACGCGGCTCTTGCGCTCCGGACCCGCCACGACTCGATCGATGGCCTCATCGCACTCAACCATCGATACTCTCTTCTTGCCGCGTCTGGCCGCAAGAAGCGCAGCCTCATTGAACATATTTTCAAGGTCCGCGCCAGTGAATCCCGGCGTCCTTCTGGCCAGGGTCTTCAGATCGACATCAGGCGCCAGTGGCTTGCCTCGGGAATGGACGCGCAATATACTCTCACGTCCATTCACATCCGGCATATCCACCACGATCTGACGGTCGAACCGCCCGGGCCTGAGCAATGCCGGGTCCAAGACATCCGGCCTGTTGGTAGCTGCAAGCACGATGATCCCATTATTGGGTTCGAATCCATCCATCTCGACGAGGAGCTGGTTCAAGGTCTGCTCACGTTCGTCATGGCCGCCGCCAAGTCCTGCGCCCCTCTGACGCCCCACAGCATCGATCTCATCTATGAACACGATACATGGGGCATTCTTCTTGGCCTGATCAAAAAGATCGCGAACCCTGGCCGCGCCGACACCGACAAACATTTCTACGAAATCAGACCCGCTGATTATGAAAAATGGCACGCCTGCTTCGCCGGCCACAGCTCTGCCAAGCAAGGTCTTTCCCGTGCCCGGAGGTCCTACGAGCAAAATGCCCTTGGGAACTTTCGCCCCGAGTTCGATGAATTTCTTGGGATGCTTAAGGAATTCAACGACCTCGGCAAGCTCCTCCTTTGCTTCATCAACGCCTGCAACGTCTGCAAAGGTGGTCTTCCCCTTCTCTTCAACATGAAGCCGCGCGCGACTCCGGCCAAAAGATATAGCCCGGTTTCCCCCTCCCTGCATCTGGTTCAAGAGGAAAATCCACAACCCGACAAAGAAAAGCATGCCGACAACCTGAGGCAAGATGGCTGCCCACCAGGGCGGAGTCGGAGCGGGTTCAGCAGTTATTTCTACCTGTTTCAATATCTCGGGTTGCTGCTTCAATTTATCTGTCAAAAGCGTGATATCCGGCGCATAAGTCTGGAAGTCGCGCCCATCTCGAAGTGTTCCCCGAACGAAATGTTCGCCGACTATATGCAGTTCCCGGACGTCTCCAGCTATCCACCTATCCAAAAACTGACTAAGGCTGATAGTTCTTGGCTGTTCTCTAGCCCCCCACATGTTGCTTGCGAGAGAGACCGTTATAAGACCCAGCAGAAGCCATAGCCCTAGGGTCCTGAATGCTCTATTCAACAAAGAATACCTCCTTGCAGTTTTCCGTCTAAAGGCGCCTTGCCCAATTGGCAGACACATGTAAACAATGGATAATCCCTACGCCAAGGCTATTATAGCACAGCGCCACCGGATTGCCAATTGTCTACAATGTTCATGAAGCGAATTACCCCATTGTTCCAGTTTAGATACGGAACATACCCGAGCACTTGCCGCCCTCATTCGGCTATCTGTATGCGACTTGCCGAAAGATGGAGAACACGGGCCGTTTCACGGGTCACCTTGAATCGCTCATCAATCCGAAATCCGACAACCCATATAATCTCGTTCCCGCTCAGCACTAAAGGGGTTGTGTCTCTTATCCTCCTGCTCACCTTTGCATCGATGAAAAAGTCCTTCAGCTTCTTAGCCCCACCAAGCCCCAATGGTTGGAAACGGTCGCCTGGACGACGGAAACGGATGAGAAGGGGCAAGGTAATATGATCAAGATCGAAATAGGCATCATATTCTCCTATCCCGACCCTCTTCTCCCACTCCTCCCGCGGAATTTCCTCAGCAGCTATCCTGAAACCATGTGGGATATCTACCGCCCCAGGGAGATCTAAAGACCACTCAGACTTATCTCTATAGCCTCGGTCCTGGAGCCGATTCTTCTCGAGGACTAGCCTATCATATTCCTTCGACACCCTCACGCGACATGGCAAATCTATTCCTAGCCCCGATCTGCCAGAACACGCAAGATCCAGGACATCCTCGATATGGCGGAAATCAATATCCCGGAGGGATGAGAGGATCTCCTGCAACGCAAGCCGGATGATGCGACGTCTTAAGGCCCATGGAAGGCCAAGAAGATGACTCACCGAAATCTCCAGGGAAGATTCACTCCTGTCGCTCAAGACGTGCTCGAAATGGTCCTGAGCCTCTCTATCTAGATATTCATCCTCTTCTCTCATGATCTCAGCAATTACCGAGAGCCTTTTCTTGAGATCGGGACAGTACTCGCGCTCTAAGAATGGAATCAGCTCGAGGCGTATCTTATTCCTAAGATACTCTGGCTCGAGATTGGTCCGGTCAAGCCTTGTTGCAAGGCCCCGGGTTCTACAATATGCTTCTATTTCCTCTCGCAAGATTCCAAGAAACGGCCTTATAAATCTTATAACCCGCGTTTCCTCATGTCCTACAAGGGAGAGCGCCTCTTCCCTCACCGGAGGAATGCCCGCAAGGCCCGCTCTCCCGGCGCCGCGGAGAATCCTCATCAGGATGGTCTCGGCCTGGTCGTCGCAATTATGCCCCAACGCGATCGCATCTGCCCCTATCTCGCGAGCAACCGAACGCAGGAAGTCATATCGAAGCACCCGCCCCGCTTCTTCGATTGACAATGCCTGCCGCTCGGAATAGGCTGCCACATCCCCTTTTCCCACCGTGACAGGAAGGCCCATCCCCCTGGCCAGATCCTCGACAAATCTAGCATCTTGCTCGGCTTCGAGACCTCTCAGCTGATGATTGAAATGAGCCACATGCAGCGAGATCCTGTATTCCGACGCGAGAGTATGGAGGACGTTTAAGAGGGCGACTGAGTCCGGTCCACCTGAGACGGCGACAATCACGCGCTCTCCCGGACGGATCATCTTATGCCTCTCTATTTCCTTGCGCACTCTTTCAATAAATCCCATATCCCTGTTTCAAAAACCTTCTACAACCTTCTACCGGAACACCCTCACAAATCTCCTGCTTTGGGCGCCCAATGTTGGCAGCATCTTATTTCATTGCCTCTTGCCTCATCCCGGGCAAATCTGCTTGACCTTTAACTTTCCACAAAGCGCCCAAAATATCCTTCTTTAAGCAAACCAACCTACCTGACTATAGGATTCGAATGGAGTATCATTGGGCTGATTTTCAGAGCCCGCGACGCGCAATTCATTTTTACCCGAGGAAGGACGTTGACGTTCGGAGCGCAATGATATTTTCGCGACGATGAGAGTTATGTCATCGGTGAAACCTCTTTCCCTTCCCTTGGAGAGCTTGTCCATCAGAGCCTGAGCGGTCGCATGGGGATCGTCAGGCGGGAGTTTTCTCAAGATCCTGGCAATTATTCCCTCACGATCGCTTCCAAGGACGCGGGGGTCCCCTATACCGTCGCTAGCCATAATCAGCAGGTCCCCCGGCCTCAACCTCGTGGCGCTCTTTTCCACATCCACGGAATTCAGCACCCCAGCAGGTAGGGATTGAGACTTTATCACATCGACGCCGCGCCGGCGTCTTATATAACTTGGACATGATCCTATTTTGATGAATTCGGCCTCACCCGTGTAAAGATCTATTACCGCAAGATCGACTGTCGCAAAAGTCTCTCCAGGTGATCTGAGAAGCAGGAGGGAATTCGTCGTCTTTGCCGCAAACTCGTGTCCAAAACCGGCCTCGATCAAGCGCCTGAGCATGGTGACTGCAGCCCGGCTCTGGATGGCGGCATCCTGCCCTGAGCCCATACCATCGCTTATGATCATCAACACGCGTCCATCAGGGAGCTCCGCTATATATGAAGTATCGCCGCAAACACTGCTGCCAGGCTTGGGTTGCCGCACCTGGATGGCCTGGACCTTGAGCCGGACGGAAGGTATGATTCTGAGCTCGCAGGATGGCCTCCCGCTTGCCCAACCGCAACTCGTCTGAGAGACAGAGAGATCCTCACCCAGTATATTTTTGAGCACCGGAAGAAGCGCCCTTCGACATTCTGCCACTCCTCCGCATTTATCCATGTTTACCACGATCTCAAAGTACCTTCCGAAATGCCGTGTTACGGAAATCGCTCTTACCGGAAGCCCGACACCCTTGAGTTCCTTACGCAACGCGCTCTCCCTGGCAGCATCAAAATAGGCGGCAGTTTCTAGTTCTGACACAAGACCCTGCATGATTTCTGAGATTCCCTTCAACTGCAATGAAATGATCTTGCGTTCCTGTTGAAAACCCCTTGACCTCATCTTCATACGCCAGCTCTCGAGACAACTGGCCACAGCCTGCGATATCCGGTCGCTCTGGTGGCACCATGAACCGGTAGATTCCCGCGCATCCATTGGCGATAACACGCCCTTCAACTCCGCAAGGGCCAGCAAATCCACCAAGTTCCTGTAGGTCCTGTGGAAATTGTCGCGCCAGCAGGTAAGATAGGCGCCGCAGCGATGACAGGCAAGACGAGAAATGTCGTTCAAAAGCGAGACCAGTAACGCTCTATCTGAGATTCCGCTAAGGTCCGGCACCGCCGCCAGATCGCGAGCGAGTTCATCGAAAATGCTTTTCACCTGGTCAAGTTTGCGCGAAGCTATAGTGATAGATCTATTATCCCGATATATAGAGACATCTGCGGAACGCCTGGGCGATAGCTCCTTCTCAAACCCGGGAATCAACCAGAGCCATCTCTTTGGCGTAACGACAAAGAGAATAGAAGAGATGGCAAGTCCCCAGATGAAAGGCAGAACACCTGTTGCATTGGGGACCTGGTGGGAGAAGATTCCGGCCCCTAGAAAGAATGCCAGGACCATTATCAGTTTCCCATAAGAACTGAAAATTCCGGATATAAGCCCTCCGACAGCAAAGGCGGAAGTCAGGGGGAAGGGAACTGCATTTGACAGGCTGAGAGCCGTGCCCATGATTACCCCCGAAATGGTGCCGCCCCCTACCCCTCCTTTAGCGGACCCAAGGATGACCACCGCCCCCGCGATGACCCCCGCAAGTGAAATCCCCCAGAGGGTCAGCGTCCCCATCCCGATGATCATCCCGGCCGCCAAAACTGTCATGCCTATCTTTTCATGCCATCCAAGGCCCTGTGCATATCCCAGTGAAGGAATCTTGGGAACGAAGAACGAGAGAGGGAATGAGAGACAGGCAGCGATGAAACTCTCGAATAACGTAGGAATAAGACCCACATCCAGCGTGCCCATGAAGGCGTGCATCAGAGTCCCGGCCGCGCTACCGATCAACATGACTACAAGAGGGATCAACCTGGATCCCCTCTTATCCGGCAAAGCGCGCGTCATGGCAAACCATATGAGGAAAAGCTGCGGAAGCGCGCCCAGGGCGTTTGTCATGGATCCCAATGATAGTTTGCCCAAAAAGACCCCCAGGGTAGAGATAAGGGCAAAATGAGGCCAGTATGCCACGGCAACCGCATAATAGGCCAACCCAAAGGGCCAAATGAAACCCAGGAGACTCCCGCGCGACAGTAAGAATGCCATGAAAAAGCAAATGAATGACATCCGAAACGGAGCTTGTCCCAAAATACTCAGTGCAACATTTCGCCTTGACCCGGTTTTGAAATTCCTGCTCCAGGCGCTCCTTTTCCTGGCACCAGATAGCATTTCCCCGTTCCTCCTGCCTCGGCATTCAGATTTATCTTCCGAGGCAGATTATAACACGGACCCCTCTCAGGAACGTGTTGGTTTATGTCCCCCGGAGTCAGCGATTATGCGACAAGCCTTCAAGAAATCCTTCAAAACATGAGGTCAGTCGAAAGGATCATTCATGCCTCAAAGCCTGGATAGGATCCAGGTTTGCAGCCTTATATGCGGGGTATACCCCGAAGATAAGGCCCACAAGGCTGCTGGACGCGAATGCGATGATTATCGCAAAAGGAGAAACGACGGCCGGGATGGGAGACAGTGCCGACACAATCTTCGCGCCTATAGCGCCCAGGAGTATACCTACTATTCCGCCAACCAGACACAAGACTACGGCTTCCGTGACAAATTGTCGTAATATGTGGCTATTTTTGGCCCCGATGGCCTTTCGTATCCCGATCTCACGCGTACGTTCCGTCACGGTGACCATCATTATATTCATCACACCAATTCCGCCTACCAGGAGAGATATGCTTCCTATCCCGCCCAAAATGGCCGTCAATATTCCGAGGATCATCTTAGCTGATTCCAGCATCGACTCAGCGCTTTCGACACGAAATTTATGACCGCGACCAAATCTGCGTCGGAGGAAGTTCTCCATCTGTTCTTTGGCATCTCTGACCGAGTTGACATCTTTCGCCTGGGTCAACACAACTTGCGCCTGATCGACACCCAGGGCCCTCCTGGCCAGAGTGATGGGAAGGTAAGCGTACATATCCTCGGTATCCATTCCCCCGGAGAAAGCCCTTTGTCCTCTCTTCTTCATAATGCCAATGACGCTACAGATGGTGTCATTTACCCGGACGCGCCGTCCAAGGGGATCCATATTCCCAAAGAGGTAATCCGCAAGATCGCGTCCCAGCACGACGACTGCGCGCCTGCTCTGAATATCAGACTGGGAGAAGAATCTGCCTTCATCCATGGCAAGTCCTTGCATCCAGGCCAGTTCATCATTGGTGCATACAATGGTTGTCTTCTTCTCTTCACTTGCGAACTTGATCACGCCTCTTGCCGTTATCTGGGGACTCACATAAACTAGAGCCGGAGAGGATTGCCTAAGAAGCTCGACATCTTCCGGAGATATTGTGACAACCTGCCCCATCATTACATCCTGGTCGAAGTAATTGGGCTGGATGAACAACATAGTTGATCCCAATCCCTCGAGCTGGCTTGTCACTTCTGTTCGGGCGCCTTCACCTATAGACACCATGGTTATCACCGAGGCCACTCCGATGACTATCCCCAGCAAGGTCAGCGCAGACCTGAGTTTATTCTGATAGAGACTAGATAGCGCCAGACGAAGATAATCTCTAAAGCCCATAGACATCTGCAACAGCCTGCAAAGATGCAGAATGTGCAATCTTCCTCCTTCGGCAATATCGATGATAAGGCGAGTATCACAAGGTCCTTGTGCCGAGAGCGCCTGGCTCGGGGGGAATGCCTGACAATTCTGGCACGATCTCTCCGTCTCTTATGTATATGACCCGCTCCGCAAAGCTCGCAATGGTTGAGTCATGAGTCACCATCACTATCGTAATCCCGGTCTTGTTCATCTCCATTAGCAGATTCATGACATCCTTGCCTGACTTTGAATCAAGGTTGCCGGTCGGCTCATCCGCCAGGATGATAGAAGGATTGTTTACCAGCGCTCGTGCCACGGCAACCCTCTGGGCCTGGCCTCCGGAAAGCTGATTTGGCCTGTGTCCCCACCTATCGCCGAGTCCTACGGCACGCAGCGCAGCCATGGCTCTCTCCCGTCTTTCCTTTAAACTCACACCGGCGTAAACAAGGGGAAGCTCCACATTCTCCACGGCTGTAAGCTTGGGCAAAAGGTTGAAGGTTTGAAACACAAAGCCCAGCTTCTTGTTTCGCACCTCGGCCAGTTCATCGGACGAGAGAGTGGAAACTTCCTTCCCGTCGAGCAAATATGACCCAGAGGTCGGCCTGTCAAGGCAGCCGATTATGTTCATGAGCGTAGACTTCCCGGACCCAGAAGGTCCCATGATGGCGATGAACTCACCGGATGAGACAGTAAGACAGACGCCCCTCAATGCATGGACCTTCACTTCGCCAGAATTGTAGATCTTTGTTACATTGACAATCTCAATGGCATTACCCGAAGAACTCATGAAGGCGCCACCCCTACCTGGAGGCCACTTCTCTGTTTTGCGGCTCCACTCTTATTTTCCTGCTTGGCCCTGATTCGATCCCCGTCCTTGAGGTTCTTCAATGCCCTGTAGTCACCAATTACGATCTTATCTCCAGCGCTCACTCCATCGAGGATCTCCACATCGAGAGCGGTCTCCATCCCGACCTTTACCGGGACCTCGCGCACACGATCTCCTTCTATTTTGAAGACTACCTTCCTCAAGCGGGAAGAGGCCCCGCCAAAATGAGCCTCGGGCCTATCAACTTCGCGTTCCACAATGGCCTGGCTTGGCACCAGGATGGCATCTTTTCGCTGATACACTGTGATTTCAGCATCCGCTCCCATGCCTGGCTTCAGAATCGCGGCCCCGCCCTCGAGTTCTATATCAACTTTGAATTTGGGGACAGAACCGTCCATTACCGCCGTAGGGGAGATCTTAACTATCTTCCCACGGAATTCGGTCCCGGGAACCGCGTCTACAGTTATCACCGCCCATTGGCCGGGACGGACTTTGGGAATATCAACCTCATCTACTCTGGCTTCTACAAGAAGGCGGCTTAGATCCAGGATATTCATAAGCAGCATACCTTCTTGCGCCTGCTGACCTTCCTTGACCAGCATATTTGCTACAACCCCGTCGATGCCGCTCTTCACAATGGCCGCCGCAATTCTGGCCTGGATGGCGCTCAAGGACGCCTTCATTTGCTTGAGGCGCATCTCAGCGGCATACCTGCGCCGGGTTTTATCACGCTCTGCATCCTGAGCCGCGGCCAAGGCAGTCTTTGCTTCCTTTACCTCAGCTTTAGCGATGGCGATATCCGCTTCATCAGGTCCTTTGAGCAGCTCTTCATATTGTTCCTTCGCCGCTCTATGCCTGGCTTCAGCCGTCTTGACCTTGGACGCCGCCTCATCGAGCGTATTCTTTGCCACAGCCCCTTCGGCGAAAAGGGCTTTAGTGACCTCAAGGCTTTTCCGAGCCTCGGAAAGGGCCACCGATGCCTCATCCAGGGACGCCTTGGCCTGAGCAATCTGTGACTTACTGGGACCTGACTCCACGTCCTGTAATCTTGCCATCGCAGACGCCAGTCGCGCCCGGGCCTGCTCAACTTGAGGATCCCGCCCGTCAGGGGCGAGGGATAATTCTGCCAGATCCGCTTCAGCTCCAGCTACCGCTGCCTTTGCCTCATTGAGTTGTATGGAAAGGTCGCGGGTATCAAAGACAAGTAAATCTTGCCCTTTTTTCACCTGATCTCCCTCTTGCGCCAGGATCCTCTCGATCGTTCCGGTGACTGCGCTCCGTATTTCCAATGACTTGACGGATCTTATCTCGCCAGAACACGAAACTGTAACCTGAAATGCACCCTTTCTCGCCGTCCCGATTTCCACAAGAGTGCCTGTCGCCCCCTTTGTCCGCCTCGCAAGGAGGACGCTCCCGCTGATGATGATACCTATTATCAAAATCCCTGCTATCAACCTTTTCACAAGATCCGGCGCAGGATTGCCCCCGATTTATTGGAAGGAGGAATGCGCCTGCCTCCTTTCTTTTGCTTGGCACGGAGGTGACCCCGTGCCCATGCGGCCTTGATTGCTGTTATTTCCAAAACCGGTACCTTTAGACTAATCATATCGAGTTTTATTCATTTCGTCAGGCGCTGATATGAGATTTTGCGTGGATTTTACTTTGATACATCTTAGCGATGACAGGAAAATCGAATCCCATGCATAAGATATCTTTGATGTGGGCAATAAGCGAGGATCTAAAAGGAGATGATCTAGATGGCGATAAACGAAATGGAACCGACAAATGGCAATACACGAAAGGCACATAGAGGAGTTATTGAAAGGCTGCTGACGATACTGGTGGACCCAGGAAGCATATTCAAGGATATCATTGAAAAACCTGATTTCATGGGTCCCATGACCATTATCGTCATAACGGCTGCTCTTTCGATGCCGTCGACAGCCTATACCCTTCAACAGATTCCTGAAATGGCCCCGGGTCAGGCGCAAAATATCCCAATAAATGTTACAGCATCAGCCATCATCGGATCCATCTCATCTTTGATCGCCCTCGCCATATGGTGGCCTATTAGAGCCGCGATCTTCCTGGGAATTGGAAACATTTTTAAGGCCAAACTGGATTTCAAACAGAGCCTTGCGGTGTCTGGATATCTGAACTACCCGTCGCTGCTTTCCGGACTTGTCTCAGCTATCACGATATGGAGCGCGGGGAGACCGGTCACTCCCGGGCTGGGAATGGCGCTATCCTTCTCAGAACTCTCGACCCCCCGTGGGGTACTGCTCAGCAACCTGAATATCTTCGCGCTAATGTATATATTCCTCAGCGTATTTGGTCTGTCAGAACTCTGGAGAATCTCCAGGGCCAAAGGACTCATAGCTACAATCATCATGTGGTCGGCAGTGCTTGGCATTCAGGTTGCCATAGCAGGGCTGACGGCCGGGTTACGCGGCATTGCTCAGTAAGCAGCGGCGCCGTGGCATATAATAAGACGACGCCGCGCGCAAACAACCCTATGATGAGGAGCTTAATCACCCGCCACCAGGTCAACAAACTTGAAAGCTAGAGTATCCACCAAGCCACGGTTCGTGAGCCTGAGTTCGGGTAATACCGGCAACGAAAGCAGCGCCATGGTCATAAAGGGAGAAACAAGCTGGCACCCAAGCTCCTTCCAGGCCCTTGCCAGGCTTTCAACCTGCCTCGATACTTCCTCCACAGGACGATCAGACTGTAGCCCCGCTATCGGCAATTCAACCAGCGCGAGGACCCGGCCGCGGTCTACTGCCACCATTCCTCCCTCACATTGAGCCAATACATTGCCTGCATATGCCATATCCTCATCATTCATGCCTACTATCAGAAGGTTATGGCTATCATGGGCCACAGTTGACGCCACGGCGCCCCTATCAAAACCGAAGCCCTTGACAAATCCCAATCCCATCGTGCCTGTAGCATGATGCCGCTCAACCACAGCGATCTTCGCCACATCATGCTCCTTTGACGCCGAGATGATGCCGCCATCCTCAACCGGCAGTTCAAGTATGATGTTTTCGGTCCCCACTTTACCTTCCATCACCTTCATGACCCGAGCCCGTACAACTTTGCCATTCCACCCCGAGGTCCCATCACTGAACCGGCCGGCCTTCACTTCAAAATCCTGAGATTGAAGCGAGCGTTTCAAATGTACGGAGTGCCTTACGAAATCAGGATATTCCACAGCTGGCATATCAACCAGCAGACTTCCGTCCTCTGCAATCAAGACCCCATCTGTAATAACCCGGGATACCGCAACATCCGCCAGGTCGCGCAACATGAGGATATCTGCGTATCGACCAGGGGCGATGCTGCCAAGATCGCGATCCATGCCAAAGCATTCAGCTGTGTTGATGGTGACCATCTGTATGGCGCGAATCGGATCGAGCCCTTCTTCAATGGCGCGCTTGACAACATGGTCGAGATGCCCGACGCTGAGAAGCGTATCTGGGTGCACGTCATCGGAAACCAAGATAGCATGCCTTGAATCAATCCGGCTTTCAGTTATTGCCTTTATGGTAGCCTTGACATCGAGCCAGGCCGAACCTTCCCTGAGCTTGGCATACATCCCATAGCGAAGTCTGGCCAGGGCATCTTCTTTCCGCGTCGATTCATGACACGAACTTATCCCGGCAGCGATATATGCCTGAAGTCCCTTGCCGACATCCGGGATTGAATAATGCCCGGTCACGATCTTGCCGGCGTCCAGAGTCGCCTGGATTTCCGCATGAACCTCCGGATTTCCGGAAAGCACACCAGGGAAATTCATCATCTCCCCAAGGCCTGCGATCCCCTGCCAGCCCATGGCTTCTCGTATCTCAGACGCGCCAAATGTCGCCCCAGCGTCCTCGAATCCAGGAGCCGCCGGCACGCATGAAGGCACTGTGGCAAATACCTTAAGCGGGAGATGCCTGCCTTCTTCTAGCATCACCTGAATGCCAGGTAGTCCCAGCACATTTGCGATCTCATGAGGATCCATGAAAATGCCAGTAGTCCCATGAGGTAGCACAGCTCTCGCAAATTGGGTGACTGTCACCATGCTGCTCTCAACGTGAACATGTCCATCCAGAAAGCCGGGGACAAGATAAAAACCTTCGCCCTGAATCACTTCAGTATCTTGCCCCACCAGGTCTGAAGCGTCTCCTACGCGCACAATCCTCCCATATTTCACAGCCACATCCGTATCAGGGAGTATCTCGCCTGTATGGACATTCACAAGGATTCCCTTTCGAATCACAAGATCTGCGGGCTCCCGTCCCATAGCGGCAGCCACAAGTTTCTGTGTCAGCTCCGCAAGTGGTCGACGAAAAAGCTTGTATGGCTTATACATCATGACAATGACATGCGCCTCTCTTTGCCTCCTGGCGGCTAACTTGAAAGATCTAGGGAGCCTGGCGCAGAAAGCCCCATTCCAGTGGCGCAGCAGTTGAGCCGCGACGCGCCAGGCTCTATGTGTGCTAAGCCTTGAGTGCAATACAAGCATTTACTGGCCCAATATTTCTTTCAACTCCACGGGCCGCCCGAGCTTGGAGGAACGGTAAGCGCCCAAGGCGACGGCCATAGCATGCATACCATCCTCTCCTGTGGCGAAAACAGGACCGCCCTCCTCAACAGCCTTTACAAATGATTTGACCATAAGAAGGTCCATGTTATCTCCCCAGTGCCGGAGCGCGACCCCCTTCTGCCTGCCGTCATATGCAATGAATGATTGGGCAAAGGCGTCGACATAGAGCACTCCCTCGGTGCCAACTATCTCCATCGTGACGTCCCCCCAGGTGGGGAAGCTCTGGGGCCTTGACCAGCTGGCGTCTAATGTCGCAAAAACCCCGCCGGAGAATTTCATATTTAGCACGCCACAATCATCCACCGGTATGTCGTAGATCCTTGTGCCAATTTCTGCATAGACCGTTGTCACTTCCTGATCTAAGAACCAGCGCATTAGATCAGTCACATGAACGGTGTGATCCATCACGGCCCCCCCGCCTGCAAGAACAGGATCAACGAACCATCCACCGGGCATCTTGCCGCGATTGGTCCCATTTATCGCCAGCACCTTTCCGATATCCCCATTCCTCACTATTTCTCTAGCGCGCAGGATAGGAGGCGCATTCCGCACGGGGAAAGCCGTGGCAAGCTTCACGTTCGCCCGTGAACAGGCATCTATCATGGCCCTTGCGTCTTCCACGGTAGTTGCGATGGGCTTCTCGCAGAGCACATGGCATCCAGCCTTTGCGGCAGCCAGAGCGATATCTTTATGGTTTACATTTTCTGAACAAATAACCACAGCGTCAGGGTGAGCCCCAAGAAGCGCGTCATAATCCGGGAAATATCTCACGCCGAATGATTCAGCGGCGGCCCGGCCCCTCGCTTCCACGGGGTCGGCAACTCCGACGAACTCTACGTTTTCAAGAGATTTGAGGCAGCTTGCATAACTCGGAGCGTGTACATGGGCAAAACTCATGATCCCTATGCGTACCATCTAGACTCCCCCCTATAGATTGATGACCTTGCCGGCTTCGGCTGATTTGACGGCGCTGAGGCTGATTCTCAGTGCCTCGAACGCATCTTGAGGAGTGACCCTTGGTTGGGATTCACCTTTTATGTAGCCGACGAAATTGGCAAGCTCAGCGAGGTAAGGGTTTTTTTCCTCCAGCGGGCTCTCTGGCACCGCCACCCCGCCCGGACCGGCTTGAGAAATCGCTCTGGATAGACTTATGGGGGCAGATGCGCGACTATCGAAATTCATCATGCCAGTCTTGCCTGCCACCTCAAATTTATACCAGAAACCGCCTGGATGAGCCCAGCTCCCTTCCACATGGGCTATGGCGCCAGATTTCAGCCTGAGGGTCGTAAGGGCGTACTGAAGAGGAGCGGCGGTGAATATTGACTGGGTGTAAATCCTTTCGACATCTCCAAAACACCAGCGGACAAAATCGAAATCATGGATACTCAGATCCACCAGCATCCCCGCGGATTTACTGATATCCCTATACCAGTCCTGCCACCCGCGAGGAAAAGGTCCTCCGCGCCCGAAACGAGCGACTGCGATCTGGCCCAATTCACCGCTTGCAACGGATTCTCTCAGCATTTCATATTCCGGGAAGAATCTCAGCACATGGCCGACGGAGAACTTTACGCTCTCCCGTTCACATGTCCTTATCATATCTTCGGCATCCTCAAGGGTTAAGGCTATGGGTTTTTCGCAGAAGACATGCTTACCTGCCCGCGCAGCCTTGATTACCCATTCTTTGTGAAGGTAAGTCGGAAGACATACATCAATAATATCTATGCTTGCATCTTCTACTACTCCCATTGGATTGGCCGTAGCTCGGGCACCCAGGCTATCTGCGAGGGAACTGGCCTTTTCAGCATCAATGTCAGCTATCCATACCAGCTCTGCATCCCTGATCCTCTTATAGCAACCTGCATGGACTCGTCCCATGGTACCGGCGCCTATCACACCAACGCGATACATCCACATTGCCCCTTTCCGAAAAATGATGTACGAGCCAAGTATATCAGATTTTGGCAACACATTCAATCGCACATGATGGCCAAGCAATCATGGCATAATATAGCAATGTAGTGAATACCATGATATAATACAGGCTGTCCAATAATCAGGATACAGAATATATATGCCCCAGGGAGTGATCGCTATGCCTACCATGATCAATCCTGAGATCTTTCGCGAATATGACATCAGGGGAATAGCGTCTCGAGACCTCATACCCGAGGTGGCCGGTCGCCTCGGTCTCGCCATCGGAACATATCTGCAGGCCGCAGGGGAAGGGCGCGCTATCGTCGGAATGGATAATAGGGCTTCATCGCCAGACATAAAGGAAAATGTAATTGCTGGCATACTGGAAACCGGGTGCAACGTGGTCGACATTGGTCTGGTTGTAACTCCCGCGTTTTACTATTCCATCATCCTCTATGATATCGGAGGCGGCGCGATGATCACCGCCAGCCACAATCCGCCCGAATTCAACGGAATGAAAGTTGCCTGCGGCCATTCTACTATATATGGAGATGAGATCCAGACCCTTCGTAGACTGGCGGAATCAGGAGATTTCAAACGGGGCCATGGCAACCTCTCATCTGATGACCCGCGGGATTCCTATATCAATATGATCATTGAAAAGGTCAAATTGGGGCCTCGCCGCTTGAAGGTGGTCGTAGACTGCGGCAATGGAACGGCCTCCCTTTTCGCGCCCAAGCTTATTGAAGGACTGGGATGCGATGTGATTCCGCTTTATTGCGATTCAGATCCGACCTTCCCAAATCATTTTCCTGACCCGGTAAGGCCAGCGAACCTCACTGATCTGATCCAGGCAGTGCGCGAAAAAGAAGCTGACCTTGGAGTCTCTTTTGACGGTGATGGTGATCGTATCGGCGTGGTCGACGAAAAAGGGAATATCATATGGGGAGACCGCCTGATGATTCTCTTTTGGAGGGAGATACTGCCCAAATATCCGGGCACAACCGCCATAGTAGAGGTGAAATGCTCGCAGGCGCTTGTCGAGGAAGTGGAACGACTCGGCGGGAAGCCGATGTTTTACCGGACCGGCCATTCATTGATAAAGGCCAAAATGAAAGAGATTGGCGCTGTATTTACTGGAGAAATGTCGGGCCATATGTTCTTCGCCGATGAATATTTCGGATTTGATGACGCGCTCTATGCCGCGGCAAGGCTGCTTAGAATACTGTCCAACACCGACAAGAGCCTTTCCGATCTTCTTTCTGATGTGCCATATTACCCATCCACGCCAGAGACCCGCGTCAAATGCCCGGATAATGTCAAATTCCGCGTTGTCGAATCTGTACGAGACCATTTCAAGGCACGCTATCCAGTCGTGGACGTGGATGGAGCGAGGGTTCTATTCCCTGATGGTTGGGGGCTCGTGCGAGCGTCAAACACCGGACCCGAGCTTGTCATGCGTTGCGAGGCCAAAAATGAAGCCGCGCTCGAGAGAATAAAAGGAGAAATGGCCGGGGAAGTGGAAAGACACCCCGGCGTTGGAGACATAGAATGGTGAACGTGCCAATGGAGGGAAGTTTAGACGCCGCGCCCGGCCGCCATCTTACCATTGTTTCTTGCGGGCATAATTCATCCTGATGATTATGGCCGCAAGATTGAAGGATAGCACCAGGAAGAGCAATACCAGAGCCGACCCGTAGGCTATGGGCATTTGCTTATCTATCATAGTTCCTTCTGTCATGAGAGCGTAGATATGATAGGGCAGCGCCAGCACCTCATCAAATATCGAACCAGGCAATCTCATGGTGTAAAAAGTCGCGGCAGTGAACAGGATTGGCGCGGTCTCGCCGGCCGCGCGCCCCACTCCCAGAATACAACCTGTAAGTATACCCGGAATCGCGGCAGGCAGGACAACTTTGCGGACTGTCTGCCAGCGAGTCGCCCCGAGGGCCAGGGATGCTTCTCTAAATGAATGGGGAACCGCCATCAGCGCTTCTTCCGATGCCCTGATGATGGTAGGAAGGATTAGTATGCCAAGTGTAAGGCTGCCGGATAAGATGGAAACGCCAAAGCCCATGAATTTCACGAACACCGAAAGCCCGAAAAGGCCAAACACTATCGAGGGCACGCCAGAGAGGCTGTTCACTCCTATACGGATTATCCGCATTAATATGCCTTGCTTGGCGTATTCCGCAAGATATATTGCTCCAAGGACTCCCATGGGGAGGGCGAAGATTATGGACCCGAGCATTAGATAAAAGGTGCCCAGGATCGCCGGGAAGATCCCTCCCTCGGTCATTCCCATCCTTGGCATATCAGTCAGGAACTGAATGCTCATCACAGGAAGTCCATTTCGAGCGATGAAAGCCACGATGATGAAGAAAAAGGCCAGAGTGAGCGCGGTAGCTCCCCAACTCAACGAGAATGCCACCTTCTGAGTGCGCCGTCTTGTCGCCATCAAAGCCTGTTTCATTCCTTCCCCATCCTTTCCTTATACTTCTCGGATATAAAGTCGGCGACAATGTTGAAAATCAAAGTCATAACAAAAAGCACAATCGCTATGGCGAATAGGGCGTGATAGTGATCCCCTCCCACAGGAGCTTCCCCCATCTCGGCGGCTATGGTCGCCGTCATTGTCCTTACCGGCTGGAGAAAGCTCGTCGGGATTATGGCCGAATTTCCTGCGACCATGAGAACGGTCATGGTTTCTCCAATGGCCCTGCTTATTCCAAGAATGATGGCTGTGAAAATTCCTGATGAGGCTGCCGGAACCAGCACTCTGATGATGGTCTCCCATTTAGTTGCGCCCAACGCGTATGAAGCCTCTTTATACGAATTGGGAATCGATGTCAGCGCATCCTCTGAGATACTTACTACAGTGGGGAGGGACATGATGGCCAAAACAATGGCGCCGGTAAAAGCGGTGAGCCCGGTGGGCAGGTTGAATACCCTCTGGACTAGCGGAGAGACAAGAGCCATTCCGAAGAAGCCATATACAACTGAAGGTATGCCAGCAAGAAGCTCGATGATGGGTTTTATCAGATCACGGGCCCTGGCGCTGGTTATTTGAGATACATATATTGCTGCGCCGACTCCTAACGGGACTGCTACAATCATAGCCCCGACAGTCACCCAGATTGAACCGAGAATAAGGGGAAGGGCCCCGAAATCCGGCGGCTCGTGGGTTGGGTACCATTGTGTGCCAAAAAGGATTTTTGTTATACCAATCTTTGAAAAGATGGGCACACCTTCTATAATAAGAACTATGACTATTCCCACCAGAAATACTATACAGGCGAAAGCCGAAGCAAGAAGCAGGATTCCCATGAGGCGTTCACTCATCCGTCCCCATGGACCCCTCCGCCTCAGAGCGGGCGATGAACCAAGCATTTTCCTCACTCTCCTACACAGGGAGCAGGGCAAGTGTCTCCTCGCACACCGCCCTGCTCCTAATCTATCTAAAATGCTGCCCGGCTTTACCTTTCGAGCAAGGGTCACCAGGAGCATTCATAGCCCCGAAAGATAGCAGTTGCCCCCGATCATTCCTTGTTCTTACAAACTACTCATGAAGGGGCACAAAACCTGCCTCGCTCACGAGCTTCTGCCCTTCAGGGCTCTGGATGAAGTTTATGAACTTAGCCGCAAGCCCGGTGGGCCATCCATTTGTGAACATAAAGAGCGCCCTTGCGATTGGGTAGTCGCCGCTGATGACGGTGGCATTGCTTGGCTTGACCCACTCATGTCCATCCTTTGATACCTCAAGATCCTTAAGTTTGTTGTTCAAATAACCAATGCCCACATACCCGATGGCTCCTGGAGTGCCGGCCACCGTGCTGGCAACTGCGCCATTAGAAGCCTGCATCAAAGCATCAGCTCTCACCTTGGCGCCCTTTAGAACGAGTTCCCCGAACACTTCATATGTGCCGGAAGAGGTATCCCTGGACACGACAACGATCTTACGATCTGGACCGCCAACTTCTTTCCAGTTGTTGATCTTGCCTGTATATATGTCCTTGATCTGTTCTATCGTAAGTCTGCGTATACTGTTGCTGGGGTGAACAACGATTGCGATTCCATCGAGCGCGATCTTATGCGGAACAGGATAAATGCCTTTTGACACGGCCTTCTGAACTTCTGACATCTCGATGAACCTGGAAGCATTCGCAATATCTGTAGTGCCGTCTATAAGAGCAGCTATTCCATTACCGGAACCTCCACCACGCACTGAGATGTTAGCATCCCGATTCTTCTGCATGAAGACCTCTGCTGCCCTCTGAGCTATGGGAAGGACTGTGGTGGAACCTGTCAGCGTTAACTGTTGCTGAGCCAGAGCGATTGAGGACACGCCGATGGCAAGAGCGCCAACCCCGGCGACTGTCGCGGCTAGAAGCCTTTTAAACCTCTTGAAATACGACATTTGATTATACCCCCTATCTTCTTTCTTTAAATTCGGGTAGGTTTTGTCCTTTCGTGGTGATTATCACATCTGCTGATTACATATGGATTAATTGCCTGTTAACTATTTGTAAAGCATACTCTGTGGAGTATCAGGCAGGAAAGATGATCATCTCGTCGAATGGTACACTCATCAAGACGGGGCGCAACCTGGAGGTGCACGATGATATGGAAAAGTGGGAATGTACCGTATGTGGGTATATTTACGATCCTGATGTAGGTGATCCTGATTATGGCGTTGATCCGGGGACGGCGTTTGAAGACCTTCCGGATGATTGGGTATGCCCGGAGTGCGGGGCAGGAAAGGACCTCTTCGAGAAGCAGGAGCTTTAATGAAAGTCTGGTTTGAACATTAGGGCAGGGAACCCTGCCCTTTCAGATCTATAGATACGGAAGTTCAAATCGAGAAGTTGCGCCTGTCGCGGAGGATAAGCATAAAGGCGCACTTACGGAGGGTTGTAGTGCTATCTCCCATGATGCGACTTGTGGCCTGTCGCGGAGGATGGGCATAGAAAGCGCGCCTACGGTGCAGTCGGATATGGCCGCAACCCTCAAGTTAGTTATCTTTAGATGGCTAAGCTCAAATTTAAAAATATGAGCTGGTCTTGCGTAGTGCGCCTGGTAATCGCGTAATAGAAGAGAAGATAGGTTATGTTTCAACTCTGGACTTAGCAATCTATATAATCTATAGCATCGATCATGTCTTTATGGTGGTGACCTCTCTTGCGAATTGCAAAAGATGTATATTGGGTTGGAGTATTAGATCCGCAGCTCAGGATCTTCGATGTAATCGTGCAGGCCAGGTGGGGGACAACCTATAATTCCTACCTGGTGTTGGGACAAGATAAAACCGCTATCATCGACACGGTCAAGGCGGGCTTTGAAAGAACTTTCCTGGAGCGAATCGCCAACGTGGTTGAACCATCCAAGATAGATTACATTATCCTTAATCATCTTGAACCAGATCATTCTGGGGCGCTACCTGCTTTATTGGAACAAGCCCCGAAGGCGAGAATAGTGGTATCAAAGAATGGTGCGCATTTCGTCAAGAACCTGCTGAATCAGGATCTAGATGCCATGGTCGTCGGCGATGGAGACCTGATCGACCTGGGAGGTCGGACCCTCAAATTCATCTCCGCTCCTTTCCTGCATTGGCCTGATACCATGTTTACTTTTCTGGCTGAGGATGGGATCCTTTTCCCTTGTGATGCCTTCGGCTGTCACTTTTGCCATGAAGCCCTATATGACGACCTTGTCGGGGATTTCCATGATGCGAGAAAAGCATATTATGACCAGATAATGAGACCATTCGCCGAGCATGTAATGAAGGCTCACGAAAAGATAAAAGATCTGCCCATACGCATGATAGCGCCAAGCCATGGACCAATTCTGAGAAGCGAACCATGGCGCTACATTGACGAATATGTATCCTGGAGCGCGCCCATATCCGATGTCAGGCGATCCGGTGCCCGCAGCCGCGAAATACTTGTGCTCTATACCTCAGCGTACGGAAACACCGAGAGGATGGCCCGGGCAATCGTAGAGGGAGCTGTAGCCCCGGGGGTGGATGTATCTTTGATCAATATCGCGCAGCTTGACATGTCAGAGATGCTCCCCAAAATAGAGGCGGCAGATGCCATCATAGTGGGCTCCCCGACGATCAATGGGGATGTGCTAAAGCCAGTGTGGGACCTCCTATCAAGCCTGGCCACAATCAAACTTCGGGGCAAGATAGGCGCAGCCTTTGGATCCTATGGCTGGAGCGGGGAGGCCGTCAAGATGATAGAAGAGCGGATGAAGAGCCTTAAGTTCAAGGTAATTGAACCAGGCATTCGGGCGATCCTCACTCCGGATGAGGAAGCTCTCAGACAATGCAGAGAACTTGGCCGCAAGGTGGCGGAGATGGTGGCCACATCGAGCAAGTAATGACGCTCTGTCTCAGCGGTGGGAATGGGTATTCCTCGCGGCAGACGCAGCCTTGCGGGTGATGGTGGTATTGTCCCATCGGACGCGACCTTGCCGCGGGCCGCTCTGTGATCCGAAGTGCGATGGGAATGGGTACTCCTCCCGTCGGACGCAGCCTTGCTGAGAGGCTGCTCAGTGGTCCTCGGCCCTTAAGCTATATGGCCTCGGACCAATGCCGCCGGGAGCAGTACCCAACCCCCCATATCATCCTTCCCCCATCAATGCCGATAGGAGGAGTGTCCCACCCCAGATTCTGTTCTTCTTGGATCAAAGCCGATGGGACGGGATCACCCACACCCGGATAATCGTAGGGGTGCCGCCCGGGCCCTTTAAGCATCATATTAGAGTTTATATCCAAACCGTCTCAGGAGATTCTTCCTATCCTCGATGTCCTTGCCGGTTTCAACGCCTTTTGGCGGGAAGCCGTCAACGACGCCGAGTATTCCCCGTCCTTGTTCGGTTTCCGCGACGATCACCTGCACGGGGTTAGCTGTTGCACAGTATATTCTGCATACCTCGGGGACATTCTTTATGGCGTTCAATACATTGATGGGGAAGCCATTTTCCATGAAAATAATGAACGAATGCCCACTCCCGATGGCTAACGCATTTTTCCGAGCAAGCTCTACAAGCTGGTCATCATTTCCGCTATATCTCACGAGACATGGTCCCGAAGCTTCGCAAAATGCTAGACCAAACTTGATGTTGCCTCCCGCGGTTGCCATTGCTTCATGCAGATCTTCTACCGTCTTTATAAAATGACTCTGTCCCAGGATCATATTGATCTCATCTGGATTCTCGATAGGCACTACCTTAAGCTGAAGCTCACCGTCCATCTTCCCATTCGACCTCCTATGACTCCGTTTTGTATAGAAATTCGACGTAGCTTATTTAGAACCCTGCGCCCACCGATACACAGCATTGCCTCTTATTCAATCATTCCCCGAACCATGCATTCCCTATATATGGCATGTAAAGATAACCACCATAAATATCCAAGTCCGAAGTTGCCGCAATATCCAGGCATATCGCTGTCGTGCTCTTTGTGCATATCCTCCACATCGGGCATGATTTCTAAGCATGTATTACGTGTAACCCAGGGAAAACACAACTCCCAATATGACTTTTGACGTTGTCTTGGCTCCACTTGCCCTGTATCTAGCATAGAATGCGCAATGGTGTTAGAATGTAAATAGAGTTTGGAGATGCGAGGTGTTCCTGTATGCTCCAGCCACTTGTAAACAGAGAGGAAATACGGGGAAGGCTCTTGCTGGATCTGGTTCGCCAGGTCGAGGCGAGGATCAAGGAACTCAAGCCTATTGAAGATGAATCCTTTGCGAAACCCCGGGCAATTGTAAGGCAGGGCGAGGAGCTCTGGCTTGAGATAAAGGATGTCCATGGAACCACTGCCTCGGAACTCTTGAATTCGTCCCCGCACGGATTGGACCCCAAGGTAGTCGCCGCTATTTTGAAGTCCATCGTCAGGGTCATGAGGGCCTATCATTCGAAAGGCCTCGTGCTGGGAGGAGTTACCCCTGACTGCATTATTGTCGATCTCGATGCCGCTCATGGTCAGGAACAGGAAATCAGAGTTGCCATATTTGATCCCAAGATTCACCACCTTCTTGCGCCATATAGAGGAATCAATTCAAAAGAAAATAACTATGTACCGCCTGAAGTTATCAAAGGGCAAGCCTGGAAGCAAGAGCAGGATATCTTCGCGGTAGGAGTGACGCTTTATCACCTCTTGACAGGAATTCTGCCTTTCGATGACCGGGATCCCGCTATCGTGGCGGACAATATCTTACAAAAGGCCCCCCTTGATCCCCGTGTTTATAACGAGGATGTATCGCCTGAATTTGTTTCCCTCGCCCTGAAAATGCTGGAAAAAGACACAAAGGAGCGATACAAGAAGGGAGAGGAAATAGAATCTGAGATCGAGAGACTTCTGGCGCAAGGCAAGGTCGTGGCCTCTGATGAAGAAAAGAAAGCCTTCAGCCGTAAGGCGGGCCAGGTGCAAGTCAAGGAAAAAGCATTCGAAGTGCAAAGGTTCATCCGCTATAGAGTAGGCCTAATAGCGGGTCTGGCTATCATAATTGTCGCAAGCCTCCTGCTTTTCCAGAAGGGCAAAGTGACCCCCATCATAACCCCATCGACCACGCCGGAACAAGTTGTGTCGCTCTATTACAAAGCCATTGATGATCTTAATGTACAGCTTCTGGATGAGGCTATAGATTCAAAGGCAGGGGCGAACGTGACAAGATGGGTAACAAATCTTTACGTAGTCGAACGTATGAATCTGGCCATGGCGCTGCAACAGCCAATGCTGCCAACAGCGGCCGATGAAACCCAGAAGGCGCAATCTGGACAAGAAAAGAAGCCGCAATCCCAAGAAGAACAGAAACAAGGGCCGCAGAGGGGGAAGATTGAGGCAGGAAAGCCTGGACCAGGCCCCGGGCAGGTTGAGAATACCGCTCTAAAGGCGGTAGACATGGTGAAGGTGACCGATCTCAAGATCACGCATCTACCATCACAAGAGGAATCGCCGAGATTTCGCGCCACCTATCGCTTGACCCTTCCCTCGGAAGGAGGTCCCAAGA
This sequence comes from Bacillota bacterium, assembly GCA_013178415.1. NCBI lineage: Bacteria > Bacillati > Bacillota > Bacillota bacterium. The sequence continues at coordinate 63,847 of JABLXA010000011.1, forward strand.
CTACAGCATATGAGGATCTTCTGACTCTGAAGCGCGTAGAGGGCAAGTGGCGTATAGTTGAGCTGAATCAAAAGCAACTTCCTTAGAATTCACCGGTCCTGGTTCTCCAGAGACTGTCGACTCTCTTCCATGAACGTCGCCAGCCGCCCGGGTCAGGCGCTCCCTGCAATGGCACTGACTGGGCGGCGTAGACGACGGGCCGAACTCACACGGGCGCATAGAGGATTCAGTGTCCCTTCCCATCCAGATCCGGCGCAAGTTCCTTCGCGCGATTATACGCGGCCACCACTGCATCCATGAGGGCTGATCTTGCCGCCCCGCGCTCCAAGGCATGGCTACCGGCTATTGTAGTCCCCCCAGGTGATGTGACTTTATCCCTAAGGACTGCAGGGTGCTCATGGGTCTCCAGCACCATCTTTGCTGCTCCCATGACAGTCTGAGCCGCCAGAGTAAGGGCCAACCCTTTAGGAAGACCAACTTTCACCCCGCCATCAGCCAGCGCCTCTATTACTGTGTAGATCCATGCCGGACCACTTCCGGAGAGAGCAGTAACAGCATCCATCATGTTCTCGGCAACAGGTATAACCCTGCCTAGCTTGCCAAGCACCTCGGATACCAGCTTTATGTCACCATCTTTCGCCCTGGCGCCGGGACATATTGCGATAGTTCCTTCCAGTACCAGACATGAGGTATTTGGCATGATCCGGATCACCGGCGATTCCGGCAGGAAGCTTTCCACGAAGGCGAGCGAAACCCCGGCCGCTGGGGTGATAAAAATCTTCCTGCCAGTCGCGACTTCGGAGATTTCCTTTAAAACAGAAACTATCACTTGTGGTTTCAAGGTAAGAAAGATGATATCCTGCGACTGGACCAGGTCACGATTGCTTTGTTGAACAGTTACTCCAAACTTCTTTTTCATTAACTCTTTCCTATCTTCACTTACATCAGTTACCTGAATCTCTGACGCCTGAACCGCCCCTGAATTCAATAGCCCCTGTATAAGGGTCTCGGCGAGATTACCAGCGCCTGCAAATCCAATCTTATACATCGAATACTCCTCCAGTTTATAGATCTCCGCCTGTTCCGGGCCAAGCTTCGGAAGGAAGCGCCCCAGGCAGGCGGAGCGGCAAGGATTCATAGAAATGAACTCAGCCGGAATTCATTGTGAATAGAATCGGCGCCACATCATGGTTCAGAATCTATCATAATGAACCTTGCTGGCCTCAAAACGTGTCCTGGGTTCCTTTTTCTCCGCAGGCCAGCCAGTAGGGACCAGGCAAAGAACCCTTATATTGTCAGGGATTCCGAGGATCTGCCTTACTGCATCTTCATACCTTAATGTAGGATAAATGCCCACCCAGACCGTTCCGAGGCCGTAGGCGGTCGCCTGAAGAATGTAATTCTCGGTGGCAGCGCTGGTGTCAGCGATCCAATGCGGGGACGATTCATCCCCGCAGACAACAAGCACCACAGGACTGGAGGCTGCCATTGCGGCCCAGGGATGAACCTTAGAAAGCCTGGTTCTCAGGTCGCGGTCCCTTACGATGATAAAATCCCATGGCCGGCTGTCATTGCCAGACGGGGCTGCCATGGCAGCCTGAAGCAATGAGTCTATAATTCCCTGGTCAATCTCCTTATCAGTGTAACTTCTCACGCTTCGCCTCTTTTTTATGATATCCAGCATCACATTGGCAAGATTATCCATAGGATTTACCTCCTCTTCCTCATCGTGCCGGTGAATCTGCGGGCTTCACCGCGCAGCATTTCCTAAACTGGCTTAATTTCATATCGCCAATTAAGCCGAGCCGGCCGACCGACATACTCCCTGCATGAAATCATTCTCGTTCATCGTCATTTATCATGTTCGGCATGATCAGCAATGATCCTTCTCGTAGATAGTCAAGTCTGTATTCAAGAATAACACTCTGTAACACTATATTGGCATTGGGCTGCCCGGCATGACGTGTATGGTCGACCCACGATCGAAATATGAGCCTGGCCATTTATAGAGACGTTTCAATCCACGCGCCCGCGTGGGGCGCGACGGCACAGGGCAGAGCACGGCGGAGATATTCGCCGTTTCAATCCACGCGCCCGCGTGGGGCGCGACTAGCACCTCCTCTGGCACCAAATCAGGATTCTCGTTTCAATCCACGCGCCCGCGTGGGGCGCGACAAGTATGCCTCCAGGATGCCCCTGTAACGCACAGGTTTCAATCCACGCGCCCGCGTGGGGCGCGACCCCGGATTGTGGTTGACGACGGCAGTGTGCGCTATGTTTCAATCCACGCGCCCGCGTGGGGCGCGACAGGTGGCGATGGAGGCTTTGAAGGCTGCTACCCTGTTTCAATCCACGCGCCCGCGTGGGGCGCGACTACAGCACCTTGACATCTCGGACCGGGATGTGCGGTTTCAATCCACGCGCCCGCGTGGGGCGCGACCATCGGCCCTGTTTCTGTGGTTGGAAAGCCTCATGTTTCAATCCACGCGCCCGCGTGGGGCGCGACCGGGATAACTCTGTGCAGCACAGCACAGTGCTGGGTGTTTCAATCCACGCGCCCGCGTGGGGCGCGACCGGAGCGCTATGGTGAAGTGGCTATAGTCTACGGTGTTTCAATCCACGCGCCCGCGTGGGGCGCGACCCAACAACCTGATCTCGTGACATCTCCAGCGAGAAGTTTCAATCCACGCGCCCGCGTGGGGCGCGACCCCGCAAGTGCTGGGATAGAGGGTATGCCAGTAAGAAGTTTCAATCCACGCGCCCGCGTGGGGCGCGACCGGGCCAGGTCGATCATTCCCCGATACCCGATCATGTTTCAATCCACGCGCCCGCGTGGGGCGCGACTATTCGGCGAGGCCGCAATATTCACACTGGCAGTGTTTCAATCCACGCGCCCGCGTGGGGCGCGACCGAAGGTCCTTGCGGATCTAGAAGGAGGTGAGTAGTTTCAATCCACGCGCCCGCGTGGGGCGCGACTGAGGCGAGGGAGCGGGATTTCGAGGGACAGCAGTTTCAATCCACGCGCCCGCGTGGGGCGCGACGCACTCTCCCCTTTCCCACTATGGCCTTCGCTATGTTTCAATCCACGCGCCCGCGTGGGGCGCGACACGAGCTAAAGGTGGATAGCGCGGTCGAAGCGGAGTTTCAATCCACGCGCCCGCGTGGGGCGCGACGGCGGCCTCACCTGGAGGAGTAAAACCCAATGGTTTCAATCCACGCGCCCGCGTGGGGCGCGACCCGCTGGTTATGGGTAAATTTGTCAAGGTTGATGGGTTTCAATCCACGCGCCCGCGTGGGGCGCGACGGGATCTCAGTATACCGCGCCCGATATAACCCAGAGTTTCAATCCACGCGCCCGCGTGGGGCGCGACATGCCACGTTGTTGACGTAATTCCTTAAGACGATCTTCGTTTCAATCCACGCGCCCGCGTGGGGCGCGACTGGTCCCCAGCCGAAACCCCCTCACGGGGGTAGACGGTTTCAATCCACGCGCCCGCGTGGGGCGCGACGCCAAATATCTGGGATATGGCGACGTGCCAAAGATTGTTTCAATCCACGCGCCCGCGTGGGGCGCGACGCTGGTCATGGGCAAGTTTGTCAAGGTCGATGGGTTTCAATCCACGCGCCCGCGTGGGGCGCGACACTTTGCGCCTGGGGGCAAAACCCAGGTGGTCAAGTTTCAATCCACGCGCCCGCGTGGGGCGCGACGGAGATCGGATCATGGATATCAAGAGCACCTTAGTTTCAATCCACGCGCCCGCGTGGGGCGCGACCCTGGCGGGAGAGAGGCGAGCAGATGTTTGCTGAGTTTCAATCCACGCGCCCGCGTGGGGCGCGACGCATCTAGTCCGTCCCTCCATACAGTTCATCGTAGTTTCAATCCACGCGCCCGCGTGGGGCGCGACTTTGTCGACGCCGGAAACGGATTCGAGCGGACCCCGAGTTTCAATCCACGCGCCCGCGTGGGGCGCGACATTGGCAGCACTACAGCCGCGAAATACCTCCAGAGTTTCAATCCACGCGCCCGCGTGGGGCGCGACAGATGGATGGTCTCCAGATTACATTCGATCGCGTGTTTCAATCCACGCGCCCGCGTGGGGCGCGACAGGTCGGATATGGCGGCAAGAAACCGAGGGAGAAGTTTCAATCCACGCGCCCGCGTGGGGCGCGACCCGGAGGCGAATTTGATGGAGACATGGGAGAGAGAGTTTCAATCCACGCGCCCGCGTGGGGCGCGACCTGCGGAACGGGCCATGGGGTAGGGACTACAGATGTTTCAATCCACGCGCCCGCGTGGGGCGCGACTAACCGTGCGTCCTCCGGCGCAACACCTGCTTTAAGTTTCAATCCACGCGCCCGCGTGGGGCGCGACGACGGTAGCGAATGATCCCTGGCTCGAGGCTCTAGCGTTTCAATCCACGCGCCCGCGTGGGGCGCGACACATGGCGACTAAGTATGGTCTCCGTAAGGTGGGTTTCAATCCACGCGCCCGCGTGGGGCGCGACAAAGTCGGCACTGGGACCGGTCGAGGACTGGCTGTTTCAATCCACGCGCCCGCGTGGGGCGCGACTTTCCCTTGCTAACTGGACCACGGGCGAAGTCGTGTTTCAATCCACGCGCCCGCGTGGGGCGCGACGAGATCGGCATTTCCCACCACCTCCCTGAAGGAGTTTCAATCCACGCGCCCGCGTGGGGCGCGACTTACCATTTCATTGAGAATTTCTTCTAAATTTGGTTTCAATCCACGCGCCCGCGTGGGGCGCGACCCGGAACTCCGCAGTTTAATGCCACATGTAGTGCGTTTCAATCCACGCGCCCGCGTGGGGCGCGACGCGGCCGGGCAAGAGCCCGAGAAAGGAGCAGAAGTTTCAATCCACGCGCCCGCGTGGGGCGCGACCTCCGTCACCCTGTCTAAACGCAAGGGGAAACACCGTTTCAATCCACGCGCCCGCGTGGGGCGCGACGCAAGGGGGCGAATCTGCCCCGGGCCCATATACGTTTCAATCCACGCGCCCGCGTGGGGCGCGACTACGGGGACTTCGGTGAGGGCTCCGTTTTCGATCTGTTTCAATCCACGCGCCCGCGTGGGGCGCGACGACGTCCTCGCGGCCCTCGACAAGGCTGAGGCTGTTTCAATCCACGCGCCCGCGTGGGGCGCGACATGGAGACTGTGGGCAGGTTAGCGGCCTTTGCGGTTTCAATCCACGCGCCCGCGTGGGGCGCGACGTGCTGGGGGCACTTCCCATTACTCTAAACCCTGGAGTTTCAATCCACGCGCCCGCGTGGGGCGCGACGCGCAGGCGGCGACTTATTTATCTTGCGGGCCTGGGTTTCAATCCACGCGCCCGCGTGGGGCGCGACGGCGAAGGCCGCTTTTTGTTTTGCAGCAATATACGTTTCAATCCACGCGCCCGCGTGGGGCGCGACGAAGGCCGCTTTTTTATTTTGGGTGATTGCATTGTTTCAATCCACGCGCCCGCGTGGGGCGCGACCTTTGGCCTCGATTTGACGGCATGGGATCTACGGAGTTTCAATCCACGCGCCCGCGTGGGGCGCGACCCTCCTCGTGGGCGATTTCTCTCATGGCCGTCTTGTTTCAATCCACGCGCCCGCGTGGGGCGCGACACGAGGAGGGTCACCCGGTCAACCTCCACTGATCTGTTTCAATCCACGCGCCCGCGTGGGGCGCGACTCAGGCAGCTATCATAGAAAACAAGATTCAACAGTTTCAATCCACGCGCCCGCGTGGGGCGCGACATTAGACTTACGGTAAGGTTTTACTTTTCCAACAAGTTTCAATCCACGCGCCCGCGTGGGGCGCGACCATTCTGGACCGCTTCCTCGAAGGCCTGATCATCTGGTTTCAATCCACGCGCCCGCGTGGGGCGCGACTATTCTGAATGATATTCAGGCCGAGTTTGCGAAGTTTCAATCCACGCGCCCGCGTGGGGCGCGACACAGGTGGCCGGATCATTAGGTCCATTGTGACAGGTTTCAATCCACGCGCCCGCGTGGGGCGCGACCCTCTTCCCGCAGCGCTTTCTCAAGGATATGGGGGTTTCAATCCACGCGCCCGCGTGGGGCGCGACATGAGGGAGCAGAAATCCCGTCCACAATCTGGAGTTTCAATCCACGCGCCCGCGTGGGGCGCGACTCTCGGAGTTTTCTTAGAGCCCCTATGACTATAGTTTCAATCCACGCGCCCGCGTGGGGCGCGACCGGGTGGGTTGCTTTGCCCGGAGTAACGCTCCTTCCAGTTTCAATCCACGCGCCCGCGTGGGGCGCGACCAGCCACCTCTGCCATCAATGGACCGCCCAGTTTGTTTCAATCCACGCGCCCGCGTGGGGCGCGACTCAAGGCCTTTTTCTCGCCCTCAGTGATGACTAGTTTCAATCCACGCGCCCGCGTGGGGCGCGACCTATGGATGCTGCCAGGCGAGATGTGTTTGGAGGTTTCAATCCACGCGCCCGCGTGGGGCGCGACGTCGTAGACCTCGGTTTGAAACGCAACCTTTGTGTTTCAATCCACGCGCCCGCGTGGGGCGCGACGAGGCTACTTTTGCCAGAATTTTTCAATCAGAGAAGTTTCAATCCACGCGCCCGCGTGGGGCGCGACATGCTTCTCTGAGCCATAGAATCACCACCCAATAGTTTCAATCCACGCGCCCGCGTGGGGCGCGACCAGTCCCCTGGATGTGTTTCTGCAAAACTCAAGCTGTTTCAATCCACGCGCCCGCGTGGGGCGCGACGGACAGCGACCTACCAATGTCTGCTGCGCGACGCGTTTCAATCCACGCGCCCGCGTGGGGCGCGACGCCCGCACATCCGCACCATCACTTAGCGTCTTAGTGTTTCAATCCACGCGCCCGCGTGGGGCGCGACGGGAACGCGAAGCTGCCAGATAGCTTGGAGTTGTGTTTCAATCCACGCGCCCGCGTGGGGCGCGACTAGCTTTGCCCTGCCATTCATAGTGCCAGTTTTGTGTTTCAATCCACGCGCCCGCGTGGGGCGCGACTGTATCGTGCTCGGGGCCTTGTCCACGAAGGACTTGCCCCCCTGGTTCCGCGAACCTCTGCAGAGGTGAGCAGATATCGACTGCTGAAATGGGTCGACCGATAGCTTTCTCTTCGCTGACACAAGGAATGCGACTGCCTTGGAGGTTTTATGGTAGCTTCAGGTTCGCGCAGGCACGGCCTCTATGTTATGAGCATCCCCTCAGGGTCGTAACTTTCCTTAACCCCCACATGTTCTACCCTTCTGTGCCAGTTATTTCCAAGAAAATAATAGCGAATACTATCCTTCTCTACGTCAATGATGGCTTCGAGGTGGTGCCGAAACTCTGCAAATTGTGCAGGATCCAGCAAGCATTCGAAAACGGATTTCTGCACACGCTGGCCATAATTTGTACAATGCTTGGCAACCAGCCGGAGACGCTTACGTCCGTCAGCAGTAGTTGTGTCGACATCATATGTGATTAGGACCATCATCGTAATGTCCCTCCATATCCCTTCTCCCACCGCTGATACAATCGAGCAGACCGTAAATGCCCCCTATCATCTTGAGATGTCCCTCCCTATCTCCTCGCCCACTGCGAACTCCAAAGAGAGCCGCAATGCAGGCTCTATTGCTACCTCACCCCTGGGGGCACCTCCCACTGCGAACTCCGAATGGAGCCGCAATTGCTCGGCCCACGACCCAGCGAATCATTGGTATGGTTATGAACCCCCGGGAGGGCTCCATGATTGGCGCCATCATCGTGCCAACCTTACCTCCAAAAGAACGGCGGGTACCCGTCGATGTCTCCCCTCAAATAACGTGCAAACAATAGAGATTGCACATATGGAATCAGACCGATAGGGATCTTTTCTTTTAGATATGGATGGGTGATCTCTTCTTGCTTTCGTTTCTGCCATTCAGCTAGGACGATCTTTCTCGTGTCGTCACTCATAAGCACTCCCCCGCCTTCTGTTTTGCGGAACCCTCGTTCTGTCAATTGTTTTCTATTGATGAGCGAGAGGGCCAAACGATCGGCCAGGTAAGGACGCAACTCTTCCATCAGATCCAGTGCAAGGCTTGGACGCCCTGGACGATCACGATGGAGAAATCCCACATAGGGATCGAGACCCACTGTCTCCAATGCAGATTGTGTGTCGTGCAGCAATAGCGTGTAAAGAAAAGATAACAATGCGTTCGTATTATCCATTGGCGGCCTGCGATTTCGACCATTCATGGCAAAAGATTCTTTCTGCTCTAAGATCAGGTGATTAAAGCAAGAGAAGTAAGTCCGTGCGGCCTCACCCTCAATGCCCCTGATCGCCTCCAGGTCTTCGCAATTCTCCAGATGAACCAGGCAAGCAGCAAGGACGTCACCGGCCTGGGTCAAGCTACCGCGGTCCACCACTTCCGCATGGTCACGAATAGCTCTTTGAAATACTGTTCTGCAATTTGCGATCTTCGCGGTCACGAACCATCGTGCGACCCTGGCAGACATTAGCGGATCGTCCGCCATCCGATACTGCTGCCTGCGAAGAAGCACATTCCCTGAAACCGGGCCTGTCACCCTCGCCAGGAATTCCCCATATTCGGTTAGGAACGACAATGCTACGCCCTTCTCAGCACAAAGGCCCATAAGAGCAGGACTGGCACCGACATAGTTAAAACAGACTATACTCTCCAGTATGTGGATCGGCACTCGGAAGCGTTCCTCTTCTCCAGAGCGAACGACGACATTTTCCCCATCCCGGCTCAGATATGCATCTGGACTTGTGACATAGAGGACATTCAGTAATTTCCGCATCAACTATCCCCGCTTCCGCTCAGGGCGCTGGGTTATGGCGCCTCGAAGATTACCGGTCATTTCAGCCTCACTTACCGTCGCTTTCCACCGGAGCATTAAGGTATGCCTTGATGTATTTCTCAATCGATCCTCTTTTTCTTGTGATACCTGGAACACAGACATCTACTAGAGAACAAAGTTTGCATTCGACATCCGCTGGAGCAGCAGGAGTCACCCCCTCCTCATAGATCTCATGCATCTGTCTCGCAAGGTCTTCAACACGTTTCCTAAGAGCGGAATCAAACAACACGTTCACGCGATGCTGCATCTTACCGTAGAAGAGACTGCCCGTTGCCACCGGGATCTTGAGCATTTCCTCCAGGCACATGGCCTGGGCGCAAAGTTGCACCTCATCTCTATCATCGGGCTTGGCCCGGCCCCTCTTATACTCAACAGGTCTGGGATACCAGCGGCCATCGCGCCCAGGCAACACAACACCATGTTCGCCAGATGAGACAAGATGGAATTCGACCATATCTGCGACTCCATATAAACCTAGCCGGTAAGAGACCAGGGGCAGAGACCTGGCAATGACCACCTCACCCCTGGCCTCTGTCGCTATTGAGCTATGCACTCTTTCGTGCAAGTGCCTGCCTTCTACAGTCCGGAGGTTTTCGCTCCATTGTCTCTCAATATGGATCAGCGCCCACTGGCGCCGGCAAAAGGCAAAGTGCTGTATCCCCGAAAGGGGCAATAGAGACTCCTCGTCATATGTCATGGCGATCATACCATTTCAATCATGTTCACCCCCGCCGGGATGCCAGCGATATTTAGATCTACCCTATAGTCCTGGTAGGACCGCGGTGGGCGAGAAGCATCCTCCCGTCTCACGTTGACACACTCAAATAACTGATGGGCAGGCACATTACCGAGCTTCGATCCATGTTTGAATACGATCAAGCGTCGGGTCTCCATCTTGCCCCTGGCTGCTGAGCGATCGTGATCAAACATATTAGCTAGAGCTTCCCACAGCAGCTCCAAATCATCCTCGGAGAAACCTGTCTTTTCCGCTAGACACGCCGAAACATAACCTTCTACCCTGTAAAGACCATAAGGGACAATATGTTTGCGCCCCATTTCCCGGTCTTTCCTTTCAGCGTCCTTTTCCGAGGTTACAGCCACCCTAGTAATTGTTATCTCTTGCGGCACAATGGGATCTATACTGCGGGCGAACCCCAGCTGCACTGGACCGCGCACCTGGCCGCAATTCACCTCAGTTGTCATCACTGCTCCAAACGTGCGAACATCAAAGAAATGGTGGCACATGAAAGCAATTAGCTTGCGGGCCTCTTCCTCCTCCTTGGGCAACTTCTTCTCTGTCGGCTCAATCCCCAAAGCTTTGTATGCCTTCCTGTGTTGAGCATTCAACACAGCACCTTCCCGCACATAGATGTCATAACCCTCCACACCTTCTTTAACCATAGCAACATAATTACGTATCTTACGTTTCAGGCAAACATCAGTAACCAATCCATGGCTTGTCTCAGGGTCAATTCGTGGCAAGTTGGCCGCATCGGGGTCGCCGTTGGGATTACCATTTTCTACATCAAACAACATCACAAATTCATAACGATTCTGAATTACGTTGGACATCTCTCATCCCTCTTTCTTTTCTTCTTTCTGATAGAAAGCCTGACGCTGATGGTAATAACCGAGCATAAACAGGCCCTGTTCTGCAAGGTTCAGATACGAAGGAAACTCGTGGATCCCGGACATGACCTTCTCGATTTGCTTATCCAACAAGCCGCCATATTCCGCCCTGGAGATATGGTGCTGGGCAAGACGCAATAGCTGCGGAAAGACCGCTCTGGGAGTAGCGGAAGCAGCTCCAAAATAGCGATCACGTATGGTAGCGTTCAGGCCGGGAGTTGCCTCCTGCTGCGCCTTTTCGAGGATAGCGAAAAGCCGGCCAAGGCGATAAGCTGTGTTGGTGTTTTGTTCATCTAGACTCACTGTAATACTCACCTCCGTATTCATACCAGTGATCTGACCTTGAAATCTCTTCTTACGAATTAGAGATGCCTTGAGAATGGCCGCCCGCACATAATTGACATTGTGGTCAGCTCGAATGCGCGAGATTATTGCGGTATAGAGCCCCTGGGGATAGGGGCCTCCACCGAGTATAGATCTCATCACAGAACCGCTAAGGAGAGGTGGGATCTTTTCTCGATCGCCCAGAGGTGCTGTCTCCAGGAGAAGCCTGGACACCGGGATGAATTCCGGTTCATCCCCCTTCAAGGGACGGATCATGGCCAGATCCCTATAATGCGATACCACTCGATCCAACAGTCTGCCAAAGGTATCAACATGCCAGAACCGCACCGACAGCCGGCTGGCATTGGGAGATAATCCCAAGATGTAGAATTGTGACCCCAGGTCAAGCCTGGCAGGATCAACGCTGATAGGCTGCCCATTCTGTATTCGGTGCAGGATATCCCCTACCAGTTGAATGGTCTCCCTATCTGGTAGGGTTGTATCGCCTGAAGGATGCCCAACTTCCTGATTACCATCGCCAGATGGAAAGAGGAGCTGTGCCATGAGATTCTCCTCAGGACCATTGGCCCGGCTTCCAGACCAAAACACCACCGTGGTACCTGGGTCAAGTTGAATTCTCTGGCGGTCGCTTGCCAGCAGGTAATTGAGAGCAGTGGTATATCCAAAGGTTACTTCCTCACTAACCGGCGCATTGTAACTTTGAGTCTTACCATAGGAGGTGAATGCATCCAAGTTGAAGGATACCAGAGATGCCCCACTGGATTGCGCTCCTCTGACTCCTTTGATGCTTGGATGTAACCGGGCAATGGGCGCGACCTCGCCCATAACCAGGCACTGCCCGGTGACTGTGGAAATCCTTCCCATCTTGTATCGCATCCAGGCAGCCTTCACCGCAGGCCGGTCATGAATGTAACCTGGCTGCCCGTCGAGCCGGAATACAATGTTACCACCGGACGATAGATCTTCGAGGAAATTTTTGAGAACAGGATGGTCCGCTGCCTGTCGCGGCACCCAGTTTTCAAAGAAACTGCAAACAGCTCTAGCACCAGGGTCATCTACCTGGCCAAGTATAAAGGAGTGAAGATCCTTACTAGCCTGAAAGGTCTGGTTTGATCTATCTGGCTTGCTCTTATCGCCTTTGTTATCTAAGCCGATAAAGTAACTACTATTGTCACAGAGGAAATTGGGCGCAATACCGGAGGATCGTTTTTCTTGCTCCGGTACTTGCATCTTCACGGGGATAACCCGCTTACCTTTGTGATCCGCCAATGGAATGACATCCAGCAGCTCCCCAGACTCTGACAGGTTGAAGGCAAAAGAGACATTTGCCATGCTGTACCCCTGGAGAGGGACCTCGGGGTTGGGGCCAGAAGCCAGCAACCGGTAATACTGGTATAAGGCATTGATCAGCATGATGACCCCTCCCCCTGAGGCATAGGAGGAACATCGATCACCCCATCACGCATCACTGCTCGAAAGAACCTCGGCACCATGCCATTAGCGAAATCAATGTCAAGCAACATCCAGCCGAGGTCTTTTTCCCCACTGTAGAAAGACCTGGGAAAGTCCTCACCCTCCACCAACTCGAACTGGGCAGGGAACTCTCTGCACCCGAGATATGGGCGATGATAACATTGCCCGCTTCGAGCCCGACGCAGGAACATGTTATAGTGCTTCTCGGGGGTATCCGATTCACCAGCCTGCTCAGTCAATTCAAAATGAGCCTCGATGCCGTAGGCTACGTCCTTCAATAGCAAGCTCGCGCGCTGCTGGCGGTCGTCCGCAGCGTACTGGCACAATACCACTGGATCCCCTTTCATGGCCGTCTTGACATTCTTCGCCGGGATCTTGCTTCCCACCTCATTACGCCGGATATTCTCGAACTTGATCTCATTGAACACATGGATTCTGTCAATTACCCAGCGTATGGCGGGCTTCCAGTGAATGGCCTCCAGTATCCCGCGCGCCGCTGACGGAGTGATTACGTCATAGCTAACCCGTTCAGCCTTCATTTCCGGTCTGGTAAAGCATGCATAGTCCCCCCAGACTTTGAGTTTAATGCCGTATCCCACATCCACCACCTCGTTTGTTTTGTTTAGGACCGGGCGCTCATATGGAACGCAATACTCCATGGTATCATCCAGTCCATGATTGTCTCACTTCTCAGCCCGCATGGAGCAGGGTTAAGCCTGGTTCTCAATACTTTTCCCGTTCACCCAGCATCAGAAGATCAAAAGATCATCGGCGGAGACAGAGCTACTACGAGTCAATCCAGTCTCCTCGCTATAGAGAGTGAGATCCTTCAGCACACAATACTGCCCCGCAATCACCTCCAGAGCATCACGATCCAAAAGATCCATATACTCATTGAAATAGACTTGAACCGAATAAGGCTGCAAACTTCTTGATAGCCGGGCAGTTGCGCCGTTCCATCTCGCTTCCTGCACCAATTCGATGCATTCGGGGTCGCGTGGGATAACGATTGGAGTCATGTCACCCTCGATAATCCGAAAAGCCGGGTCGATGCTCCGGAAGGGAAAAGCCAGGCGCTTTGCATCCGCCTCTAACTGCTGTATGATCTCTTTTTCATCCAGTTTCTTACCTTCAATGTCATATAACAGTGCAAAGTACTGACGCACGGCCTCCAGTGACAGCGGGTCATCGTAATTTCGCATCACCATCTCCGCTACCGCTGCAGTCCGGCTGAGCCAGCCGCGAGGCTGCCCATGGCGCTCAGGTCTGAATATGTATACATTTCCCCCGGACTGCAGCCTGCCTTCGCGATTGCACCGGCCCGCCGCCTGAGCAATGGAATCGACTCCTGCAACAGCCCTGTAGACTACTGGAAAATCCACATCCACGCCAGCTTCTATGAGCTGCGTGGAAACGACACGGCACTCACCTCCTTCCTTCAGAATGTCCCGGATTTCCTGCAGCTTCCGAGAACGATGCACCGCATACATCCGGGCACTCAAGTGAAATGCCCCTTTGCCCTGGATCAGTTTGTACACCTTCAATGCGTGGTCTCTAGTGTTGACGATGCACAGAGCCTGCCTATGTTCCTTCATCATGGTAGCCAGGCTCTCATCGTCCACTTCGCCCAGCTGGGCCACATGAATGCGGCGAAAGGCCTCGTAAAGTGCTGGGGGATCTGGCGCTAATTCCTTGATGACGAGATTGTCTGGAAGAAACGTCTTTATGGCAGGCTGTGTTGCTGTGCAAAGTACGACAGCCGTGTGGTAATTCCTCACCAACTCTGCCAGGGCCAGAAGACAGGGTTTCAAATATTGGGTCGGCAGCATCTGGGCCTCGTCCAGTATGACCACGCTGTTAGCGATGTTGTGTAACTTGCGACAGCGTGAGCCTTTAGCAGCGAATAGCGACTCAAAAAACTGGACATTCGTTGTGACCACAATCGGCGCGTCCCAGTTTTCGGTGGAAAGCATCAGCCTGTATTGCTCTTGCGACCAGGTTTCGTCGTCATCAATATGGAACTGGAAATTGCTATGGTGCTCCAACACGCAACTCTCTCCGAATATCTGCCTGAAAACGGCCGCATTCTGCTCAATGATGCTGGTGAACGGGATCACGTAGATGACCCGGTCCATACAATGTTTGATTGCATGGCGCAATGCAAAAGCCAGAGATGAAAGAGTCTTACCGCCGCCGGTCGGGACGGTCAGCGTAAAGAGCCCTGGTGAGAGATTTGCCTTCTCCTGGCAGGATTCCAGGATTTCACGCCGCCACCGGTTTATAGGAGTTTTGGGAGACGACGTACGCTTACTCTCCAAATACCTGTCCAGATGGGGCAGTAATTCCTGCAACCCGGGGTGGGCCCCACGTGCCCTCGCTCGCTGTGGGTCGATGGCAGCCTCTGTATCGAGAAAATCAGCATCGACAAGACAGGAGTACAGAAATCGAATGAAAAACTGGAGGCTGAATCCAGGGTTTACAGAGGATGGCCGTATGGGCAGGCTCGCCTTTATTGGTAAGCTGGTCACTTCCCTCTTGTACGCATCATACCGGTAAGGCAAATCCTTATGCAGACGTCTGCAGAGGGAATCATCATCTGCCGGACTCCCATAATCAGGCAACCCAGCATGGTGGCCCGCAATTACATAGGCCAGGATGCGGCCCAGCGCATCACCATACAGCCTCACAGCCTCTTGAGCTCCAGCGGTCGAATGATCCACCGTTAATGGACTACCCTTCAAACGCCTTTGGAATTCCTCAGAATACTTGCCAATATCGTGTAACAAACCAGCAGCCTGAGCAAAAAGGCTCGCTCCGAATCCCTTGGCAAATCGGGCTGCCAATTGGCCAGTGCCTTCGAGATGATTCTTCAAAAGTTGCCATCTGTCTTCTCCAGCACCCTCCATTGAATGCGCGTAATAGGCCACCTTTCCGATCCCTTTCTTTCTCAATGGTCCATCCTTTAGCCCATCTTTCCCCAACGTACCCGTATATCGCAAGTTGTCCTCTTTGTATTTTGTATATCGAAAACTGCTCCATCTTCTGCGGTGTAAAAAGTGGTCATACCCTATCCTTTGTGAATCCGGGGCATGAGTTGAATCCTAGGGAGTGCATGAGTCTAATGTCGTCCAAATACTTATACCAAATTTCTCTAGATGATGTGGATATCCCTGCTTTTCTTTGGTCGACAGGCGGAATGATTCAACGGAGCTCAGGTAAGACTTTTGTTTAGACTTCAAATTAACATCATCCAAACTGTTTGCCCATGCTAATGTTCCCTCCCGATTCCTATTCAGCTTCTGCCTTATGGGCGGTGACAGAAACGCGACGTAACGCAAGAGATATAAAGACTCCAGCAGACAGGATCAGGAAAAGAAGGGCCAGTGGAGCGCGGGGGTTGACCTCGAAAATGCGCCCAGCCAGAGGGGTGAGAGGAACGATGGCAATCATGCTAAGTGAATTCATGCCAGCCAGCAAAGTCGCGCGATGCCTGTCTTCAAGCACATTAGCAATAAATGCGTCACGCACTGGGTTTACAAGGACTGTGCCGATTCCGATCAAAGTAGCCGATAGTGCTAGCAAGATATATGAATTTGCCGGCGTCAGGATGAATAGCAATGTGCCGACGCAAAGCATGCCACTACTAAAGATGAGCCAGTGAGGGAGCTTTTCCACGTGTATTCGAGGTACGAGTAACACAAGGGTCGCGATCATCACCAGGGAGGAAAAAGTTGGCCATGCCGCGGCTAGACCCGGAGAAAGAGCCAGGCCTTTCGGATGAGTCATGTAAAGAATTGAATAAGTTGTCCAGATGGCTTGATAGCCGAAGTTGATCACAACCAGAAAGAAAAGCAAAATAAGGGTGGGATTTTTGAATCCTTCAGCATAGATCTCCCGATAGCCGGCCAAAGAATCACGTAATCTGGCTCCACGGAGTTCATTCACCATCGCGGCTCCCACTGAAGTTTCCCGTGTCAAAAGGCCTCTGACGAACGTCATTATGGTTATCGTTGTGAATGCCACGGCATAGATGATACGACATCCGAGAATCACGCCATATCTGTCAACAATCCACCCTGCAATCGGCGAAAAGAGGCCCGCTCCCAACACTACAAGCTGGAAACCCGCAAAAACGATTGGACGGCGGTCAGGACGAGTATCTTCCACCAGAAGGCAAGACCATGAAGGCCATATGATTATATTGATACCATTAAGAATGGCAGCTGCTACAAAGAACCAGACATTCCGGGCCAGCATCCACAGGATCGTCGGCAAAACCCATGAGAATATGTCAAAGACGATGAGGGTTCGTTTGCGTCCAAATCGATCTGCGACATAGCCGCCAAACGGCGCCACCAACATCTGAGTTATCAACGTGAGGGAGGCGAGCCAACCTATCTGGACCGCGTTCAGTCCAAGCTGTTCCATGAATAATGAGGCATAAGTCCTGATCCAGGCGACAGGAATAGCCCACAGGGGTTCTGTCGGCAAGAGAATTCGCACATTCCGGCTGATTCCATGCGCCATGCGACGGTAGTGTGTCACGAAGCGCATCTTGAGCATGGCCCTGAGGCCAGGAGTTGAAGATGTCATCCTATTCATAAGCGATGGCATATGATACCTCTTTCCAATATTTATGGCGCATAGCCTAGTATATCAGGTTCACTGCTCCTCGGAAATATCCTCCTCACTGGATGGGAATTCCTCACTCGCACTTCAAAAATTCTCTGGCGAAAAAGAAGGAATCTGACATATGTTATAGAATTAACCTAATGCAAGCGCTTGCATAGACAGAAATAATAACTCGAGAATAACGACCATATCCAAGCATACAGGAGAATATGCAGGCACATGACCACCAACAAAGGGAAGATGCCACCTTATGATCACGCTTAAGGACATCGCGCAAGCTGCCGGAGTTTCTCAATCGACGGTTTCGCGCATATTGAATCAACGTCCCGGCATTTCGGGCCCTACGCGTGAACGAGTTTTGGAGATAGCGGCGAGTCTCAACTATCATCCCAACGACTTGGCGCGCGGGCTCGCAGGATCAGCCACAAATATAGTAGGCGTGATCTTTCCCCGAATCAGTAACCTCTACTATGCGCAACTGTTACAGGGCATTCAGGAGGTTGCCGGTGATCTGGGTTATACTCTTGTCCTATGTATCACAAATAATGATGTGGAAAGGGCACTCAAGTACCTTCAAATCCTAAAAGGCTATCGATCTGCCGGTGTTATCTATCTAAACGCATACTTCCAGGAAAAGGACCAGGAGGGTTTGCTGAAGGCAGATATTCCGGCAATAATCATCAGCAGAAAGGTTCCGCCTGGCAAGTTCTACTCCATAGTCATCGACGAATTCAAGGAAGCGAGCCGGGCCACTAGATACCTTATTGAGCTTGGCCATCGCAGACTTGCTTTCATCGGGGGTCCGCTAGAAGATCCATGGCCCGGGCAGCTAAGGCTGGCGGGGTTTAGGGAAACAGTGCAAGCTTACGGCCTGGATCTTGATCCGAGCCTCATCACTCAGGGGGACTGGACATTTGGGAGCGGAGTGGCTGCCATGAAGAGGCTGCTCGCCAACGGGCGAAAGATCGATGCGGTCTTTGCGGCCAGTGATGAGATGGCCATAGGCGCGATGAAAGCCGCGCAAGCAGCCGGGCTCTCCGTGCCAGGGGACATCTCAGTAATAGGCTTTGATGGAGTGCCGCTTGGAATTATGTGCACACCGGAACTTACTACCATAGAGCAGCCCATCACTGAGATGGGCCGGACAGCCATGAGTGTCCTGCATCGATTGATACAAAAGGCTGACGTGGAGAATTACCAATTTGTCTTGCCTTGTCGCCTGGTGGAGCGGGCATCTTGCCGGCGTCGTGAAGATTAAGAGAACCATATCGCTCATTTTGGAGTTCCGCCGCCACATCAGGCGCATCATTATCAGACTGGGCTCGGACGCAAAATGAAATTGCGGACTCCGGCCCACAGGACATCGCACCAGCGATAAATGACGGGGGTGATAGATGTAGACTTAAGGCTTATTTATCATGTGGACACGTGGACGGCTGTGGGTTAGCACCGTAGAAGACAGATGTTTCCAAAAGACAACAGGATGATATGGAGAGAAAGGGGTAAAGCCTTGATGAAACGCATATTGATGTTCTCCGTTATCTTGACTTTGGTCCTGAGCATGGTTGCTGGCGCGTGTGCTAAAGAGCCTGTGGTTATCAACATGTTTTGCGGAAAAGATCAATCAGGCGCCAACGTAAAACTTGTAGAGATGTTCAATTCCACCCATGATAACATCAAAATAAACTACCAGGAGCTACCCCCAAGCACAACAGAATAGCATGATAAGTATGTCACTGTGCTGGCTGCGCGGGATTCTAGCATCGATGTCATGGCTACAGATATCCCATGGGCCCCGGAATTTGCCTCAGCAGGATGGCTGCTTCCCCTTGATGACCTGTTCACCGATCGGAATGAGTATTTTGAAGGACCCCTCCTGGGGACAACCTACATGCGTCACATCTATGCGGTACCCTGGTTTAACAATGCAGGCATGCTCTTCTATCGCAAGGATCTGCTGGATGGTGCAGGCATTAAACCCCCATCAACTTTCGATGAATTGGTTGCAGCGGCCCAAAAACTCCAAACTCCTGACCGCTATGGCTTTGTCTGGCAGGGTAAACAGTACGAAGGCGTTGTTTGCGCATGGCTGGAAGTATTTTGGGGCATGGGCGGCCGCATGCTGGATGAGGATGGCAATCTCGTCGCTGATAAGAAAACCCTCGCCGATTCCCTCCAGTGGATGGGTGACCTGATTCATAAATACAAGATCACCCCACCAGCGGTCACCACATGGCAGGAAGCGGAAAGCCAGGCCGTCTTCTTGGAAGGCAAGGCGGTCTTCCACAGGGGTTGGCCATCAGTCTATGCCAATGGTCAAAATCCGTCTATGTCCAAAATCATAGGCAAGATCGGCATTGTGCCCATGGTCCATGCTCCGGGCAAGAAATCTGCAGCAACCCTTGGTACATGGAACCTCAGCATTTCCAGGTTCACCAAGCATCCAAAGGAAGCCTGGGAAGTTGTCAGATTTATGACCAGCTTTGAAGCGCAGAAGATCAAAGCACTCATGGGGGGCAACCCACCGGCGCGAAGGGCTGTCTACAATGACCCGGAAGTGCTGAAGATGTTCCCGCATTTCAAACAATTCCACGATGTATTCCTTGGCGCCTTACCGCGGCCAGTGACTCCTGCGTATCCTCAGATGTCTGTCGAGGCTATCCAGCCGCATATAGCTGCGGTCCTGGCAGGAACCAAGACCGGCGAGGCTGCTGCGGAAGCCATGCTGCGTGATATGAAGAAAATCCTCGACCGGGCGAAGAAATAGCCACCGGGCGGGGCGGTGGGTGAGGGGCGGAATCCCCTCACCCGCAAATGAGGGGGTAGAATGCATGAAGCCACCCAAAAGTCTGACTGAGGCGCAGCTGGGCCAGGTACTGGTGGCGCCAGCGGTCCTTGTCATCTGTGCCATAGCCTTTTTTCCCGTCCTTGCGGCTTCCTGGTTAAGTTTACATGAGTATAACCTCAAATACCCTTACCTGGGTCAGCCTTTTGTCGGATTGGGAAACTATATCAACATGCTTTCAGATGGCCGTTTCCTCAACTCAGTAAAAGTGACAACCATCTTTGCGGGCTCTTCTGTAGCGGTCGAACTTGTCCTGGGAATGGCTATTGCCCTGCTTATCAATCGAGAATTTAAAGGCAGAGGCATTGTCCGAGCCTCGGTGCTCGTGCCCTGGGCTCTCACGACTGTCGTGATGGCGCGCATGTGGGCCTGGATCTACAATAGCGAATATGGAATCTTCAATGCTATTTTGAAGGAATTAGGCATCATTCACCAATACATCCCATGGGTTGCGGACGCGAGCTTCGCTCTATGGGCTGCTGTGGGCGCAGATACCTGGAAAACGACTCCATTTATGGCTCTGCTTCTCCTGGCTGGTCTTCAGACGATTCCTGGAGAACTGTATGAGGCGGCAATGGTTGATGGCGCCAACGCCTGGAGGCGTTTCTGGCTTATCACAGTACCTCTTATGCGCCCAACGATCTTAGTGGCCCTACTTTTCCGCACGCTCGATGCAGCCCGGGTCTTTGACCTGCTCTTCGTGCTCACTGGCGGCGGTCCGGGTTTCAGCACTGAATCCCTGTCGATTTATACCTACCGATCGCTATCCGTCAATCTCGATTTTGGCTACGGTTCGGCGCTATCTGTAGCCACTTTTCTGTATGTCATGCTGATTAGTTTTGTCTATATCAAGGTCCTGGGAGCAAGCGCTTCCCGCTGATGGGGGGTCCTATTATGAGCATCGTGAAATCTCCGCCGCGAAACACAGCAGGTCAAAGACGTGGCTGGAAAAGTCATGACTGGAAGAAACAACTAGGTAATGTCACATTCTATGCGGGGGTAGTATTACTCGTGGCATTTTGTCTTGCGCCATTTCTCTGGATTGTCAGCACTTCACTCAAATCCCCTGACCAGCTCTATAAAACCCCGCCGGAACTCATTTCACGGCCTATATTCTGGAAGAATTACATAGAGGTCTTCCATGGACGTCCATTCGCCCTCAATATTTTAAATAGTGTCATAGTCGCAGGTTCAGCCATGTTCCTGGCGCTCCTGGTGGGTTCTTTTGCTGCTTATGCCCTAGCGCGGCTGAAGTTCCCCGGGCGGGATCTTATTTTGAGCATGGTGCTTGCGGTCTCCATGTTCCCGGGCATAGCTATAGTAAGCCCCCTTTACCTTTTCTTTTCCCGGCTGGGTTTGGTGAATACAAAGCTAGCATTGATCTTCCCCTATGTTACATTCGCAATGCCCCTTACCATCTGGACGCTTACCGCATTTTTCCGGGACTTGCCCATGGAATTGGAGGAGGCTGCTAAGGTGGATGGATGCACGCCGGTGCAGGCTTTCACAAAAGTCATCATTCCATTGGCTGCGCCAGGGGTGTTTACGTGCGCAATCCTTGTGTTCATATTTGCCTGGAATGAGTTCCTATTTGCCCGAACCTTCCTAAATAACGCCAGGTCTTACACAGTTCCCGTCGCCATGCAACTTTTTGAAGGAGTCGGGGACTACACCATCCCATGGGGCCAAATTGCCGCTGCCTCAGTGATCGTGACCATGCCATTGATTATTCTGGTTCTGTTCTTCCAGCGACGCATCGTCGCTGGGCTCACTGCAGGCGCGATTAAAGGATGATTTTCATCTCTCCATTAGTGGCGAGTATGGGCGCTCCTTTGCCAGCTGATGCGCCCATACATCTTCCTTAGTGACGTAGAAAGAGCAGGAGAGCGATGCCAATCCCTATGATGAGCCAGATCGAGGCGCCAACTCGTACCGGACTTAACCTCTTGGTATTATCTTCATCCGCCCCCTGCGGCGGCTTGGGAGGATGCTTCATTTCCAGCGCAAAAGCTCTCCTGCGAAGCCTTACGGCTTCATCTAACTTGCCCTTGCGCTTGCAGACCACGGCAAGGTTATGATGGGCGTTTACATGCTCTGGATTACATTCTATAGCTTTCCGATACGCGCGTTCCGCGCTGTCGAGATCACCTAAGTCGAAATAGAGATTTCCCATCCTATAGTGAATATCTGCTCTCATTATCCCGAATGCAAGCACATCTGACAGTAGATCGAGTCCCTCCTGACAGCGCCCCTGCTGCCTAAGGTTTTCGGCCTCAGCCAAGGCTTGCTTTACTCTGGCCTGCAATTCGGGATCAGCAGCCCGGATTTCATCTATGCGGTATCCCATCTTTGGCATCCCTCCTTACTTGCCCCCTCATCTATGAATTCGCTCTGAAGGCCTCCAACACCTGCCAGGACAATCTCCAGCCTATAGATGCCCAAGCTCGAATTTAGAAATGTAAGCCAACTGTGTACGGCGCGCCTGGCAACCGTGCGGTGACATGGCCGGGTTATCTTTCAACTCTGGACTTGGCAATCTATATTTCCAGCAACCTATAATAAGTCTCCAATCCGGTGATCCTCGCTGTCATTGGCAGGGATCCTCGCTCCCATAAGGAACTATCCTTAGCATAGGTTGAATAACGGATTTTGACATGGGGATCTTGGTCTCGTATATTGGATCATCAGTTTAGAAGGATAAACGAAACACGGAGCAGTATTCATGATGGATGTTGTCATAAATGGCATACTCTTGCATTTTGAGACTCACCAGACGTAACACATGTCTAAATGGAGTAGATCATATACGTATAGAGCTCAGCCACGGCTTTGAGAACGTGCCAGATAAAGATTTTGACGTTATTATGTCCAATCCTCCCTATCATACAGATTTCTCCGTGGCCAAACGTTTCATTGAGGGCGCGTTTGCGCACCTAATTCTCGGCGGCCGTCTCATCATGGTTACAAAACGACGCCAATGGTATGAGAATAAGATCAAATCCGTTTTTGGCGGGGTCCGCGTCATAGAATCGGGGTGAAACATGCCATAAAGGCGTTGGAACGCTCATAGATAAATGCCCATGCCACCCGAGACTTGCATCCGGCGGATGAGAGTCATCGGGTGGCTGGTTTTATGGAAGCGATTCTATCAACCCAAGATGCACTTTATTTATTGAGAGGGAAAACAAAGAAGAAAAGGAAAAAGACTACAAGGAGGATTATAATGATCCACCAGAAATCAAATCCCCATTCCTTCGGAGCAGCCGGCATCTATGGACCCTCCTTTCCGGTATACCACAGCGACTTTCCCAGCTAACAGATGTGGGCGATACATGTTATGCATCGGGCCAGCTGCGTGTGCTGGAAAATGGGGATTGAGCCTCCACCAGATGGGGGAAACCGGTCATGGTGACATTGCGGCGCTCGCTCATGTGTAAGCAGGCGTCATACCTTCCACCGCGAGATCTGCCTCAACACCCTATCGGCCGTCTCACGGCTATCAATACCGCTAATGTTTGCGAACCATACCCCCTCGGGCTTCAGAGCCTCGAAAACCAGGGGTAGTTCGTCCAATGTTATCCCTAGCTGGATTCCCTTTCCTGCCTTCTGGATCCTCTGATAAACATCAACCCATCTGGCAAAGCCTTCGCGGCCGGCTCCAGGGACCCACTGCACTGCATTGAGTTCCTTGATCTTTAATATAGAATCGAGGTGGCGCAAAGCTCCAGGGCCATCCAAGTGATAGATGGAGCGTTCATAGAAACGACATTCTTCGATAATGCCAGGCAGGAAGATCTCGTCGAACATCTTCTTGCTGATCATCCCTGAGAAATCATTAGATGGAATATAATAGCGACCATCATGAATCAATGGTGTCCATGAGGTTATAGGCATACCCTCAGCGCGAAGCATCTCATAAAAGATATTGTAGACAGAAAAGTATTCTTGCTGAGAACTTTGGAGCTTCGCTTTGACTGCATCCAGGTTTTCAATCAGGTCGATAGCCAGTTTCTGGGGGTCCCGTAAGGCAGCCAAATGATCACCGCCGGGGTGAAAATCCGTAAGGCCCACAATGAATTTGCCCCTCCCATGGTCCAGGAGAAGTCTGGTAAATTCCATAGTTGCTTTGAAGAGAGGATGCTCCGGATTGAACACAGCTTTATCAGCATCGCGCTGCCAGTCATAAACGCATGGTTCGCTCCATGCAGTATCAGCGCCGAATTCATATCCGCAACCGCACCAGGCGCTGAAGATCTCTGGCCCCATATTTGGCCAGGCAATTGGAAGCGCATCGGCATAGCAGATATGATTGGCGAGATCAATAGCCATTACTTCTGCACGAAACTCAATATCCAGCCATCTTTCACGGTGAGTCTTGTAAGTCTTCTTGGGCAATGGCGCCGGGTTATCGACAGGCAGGATGATGCTTACGGGCGGTCTGTCAACGATCTCCCTGTGCCAGAAAGCGTCATAACGCGCTTTTGTCTCTTCATAGTCCGGCTTCAATGCGAACTCCATATGCTGCCTCGCCGAAATCTCCGGGACTTGGCCCAAGGAGATGCGGCGACTCCCCTCCGTTCCATGGAAATACTCGCCAAAGGGCAAAATACTCCTTGATTTCCCCCAACTACCTCTATATCGCGTCAGCGCTCTCCTTCTATGCTTTCAAGCACGGGCTCTGCGATTCATGTGGGAATGCCGAACATCTGCTCCTTTAGATCGAGGTAATAAAGATAGTCCTCCTCCTTGACGTTCGGCGGACAACGGTGGTCGACAAATGGTATATATCCACCTCTCTCCACCAATGGAACGAGAGTTTCTAGATACGCCTTGATAGCATCCCTACCCTCACCGAGTTCTATCTTGTCGACACCACCCATGATTCGGAGCTGGGGACCATATTTATCCAATAACTCCCTCGGATGCCCGCTAGAATTCACCTCAAATGGGAATAAGCAATTAACGCCGCCTTCCAGCATGTAAGGCAAAATGGGCCGGACATCACCGTCACAGTCTATATACCAGATATCGATTCCTGCCGCCCGAAGCTTATTGCTGATCCTCTTATACCTCGGCATAACAACATCACGGAAAAAACCAGGCGTAACAATCGGACCATTCTTGAAGGCTATATCCTCCCATCCAGAGGCAAAATCGAATTTGAAATGAGGCAGCACCTGGTCCAGGAAATCCTCCACGAGGAGGCAGCAAGTCTCCACCATATCTTCTACCATGTCAGGATAATCATAGCAGGCGTAGATAAGTCCCTCAAAGGTCAGCATGTCCCTTATCTTCCCGATCATAGAACCGCAATTTACACCCAATGGATAGTCACGATCGGGTGGGTGGGCCTTTTTGAGGGCTTCGATGTCGACTTTGCGTCCCGGGTCGTCTCGGCGAAACCTCTCTTCTTTTACCCTCTTCCAGTCATCGGGCGTCACAATAGATGACTTGATGAAATGCGGGATTGTATCATGGCCATCCTTGGGGATCTCCGCTAAGAGACCATCGGCATTGATGATCACATTGGTAGTGGCGGTTTCATCAACGACCTTTTGCTCAAAAGGTGGTGACATCCATATGTTTCCACTGATGACCTCAATTCTATCGAAGTTGAAAAAGATATCGGCTTCCCTATTATTGGTAATGTGATTATCCCTGAAGATGCTCCATTCACGGAAGTTTTCATCCCAATATCCAAATTCCATATTGAAACAACGGTCCACCGGTTTATAATGCATTTGATTGTTGAAACGCTCCCGATCGGTCATCGTGCCTTTCCATTTGGGTCGACAAGGTTCGATACTCAAGGGAATCCCCCTTCCCGCTGGTATTCAGATCCTGTCCGGGCCGACTCGAAGATTTCACTTCGGCAAGATGCCAGAAACTCCTGCCTCATTATTCAATAACCATATCTGCAATCTGCAGCACGCCCGCGCGAGGGGCTCGCAGCCCGGCATGCAATAGTCCGGAGGTAGCCTATGCAATCTGCAGAGCGGCCGCGAAATGAGCTTGGATATACGCTACAGCAGCTGCTTCAGGACCCCTTTTATAATCCTGGCCGAATTGCGGAAGGCTTCCTGTTCTTCCTCATTCAACTGGATCATTACGGGATGAACAACACCCGTGCGATTCAGAAGAGTAGGCACGCTCAGGCACACATCATCTACTCCATAGTAGCCATCCAAGAGACACGAGATAGTCATCACCACATTCTCATTTCGCAGAATAGCACCCACGATTTCTGTCATCGCTAGCCCTATCGCCCAATAGGTGGCTCCCTTCCGGTCAATGACCTCATATGCTGCGCGCCTTACATCGTCCAGCAGCTCCTCCCGAAATTCAGGCCGGCAGGCTTTCTCGCACAATGGACAGTATTCAGCCAGCCGCATGCCCGCTATGTTCGCCAGGCTCCATACCGCAACTTCACTGTCACCATGCTCTCCTATGATATAGGCATGAACATTCCGAGCGCTCACATTGCAGTGTTTGCTCAAGAGATACCGGAATCTCGCCGTGTCAAGCGCTGTGCCCGAACCGAGAACCCGGTTCTTTGGAAAACCTGAGAATTTGAGCGCTATGTAGGTCATGATGTCCACCGGGTTTGTGACCACAAGAATGATTGAGTCAGGCGCATATTTGACGACCTCTGGAATGAGCCCCTTGAATATCGCGGCGTTCCTGCTCACAAGGTCAAGGCGGGTTTCCCCCGGTTTTTGGGCAGCTCCTGCCGTGATCACAACAAGGTCTGATCCTTCGATATCTTCCATTTTCCCTGCCCTCACCACAACTGGGCGCACAAAGGGCACTCCGTGACTCAGATCCAGGGCCTCGCCTTCCGCCTTTTTGAAGTTCACATCCACGAGAACGATCTCTGACGAAAGCCCACTGATCATAAGACAATAGGCAAAGGCCGACCCAACAAATCCTGCGCCAATAATCGATATTTTCGTAGCTCTTCCGGAACGAGGTTGCTCCATTACCATCACCACCTATCAAAGTTTTCATCGACATGGCACGGCCCATTAGCCTCATGGCCATGCCCGGGACCGGCTACCTCCTGGGCTTACCCCTCCCAATCTCCCACTATCCACTATCCACAAGTGAGGCAGCTAACCGATCCGCGATCTATAAACCTAAAGGATTCACCTGGTATGTTCGTCAAAATCATCAATGATCCTTCATTGAATGCTGCCGGTGCCAAAATCCCTGGCGATGGTGAAGCTATATTCCCTGGACCTGCGCAGCCTGGTTTACGATACGACCAACTTTTTCACCTGGATAGATACTGCAAGCGAGGCGGAATTACCTCAGCGGGGGCATAACAAGCAGAAGTGGAACGTGAAGCAGGTGGGCTTAGCCCTGATGGTGACCATGGACTTCGCTATTCCCCTGTTTCACCAGGTGTATCCGGGAAGTGGAATTGGCAATTAGGGGAATTGGGGCTCAAGATCAAAATTTACGGGCTCCAGAAGGGGCCCGTCATTTATAAAGAGGGAGACATCAGTTAGGGATTCGAGACTAATATCAACGCGGGGCGCGCCTGCCCAGCAGGGATCTGTCCATTCGTATTGAAATTCCAATTGGCAGCCTTTGTAGTGCGCCATATCATTCACCAGACCATGGATGGCTTCAAGGGAAGGAGCATATATTCCCCATGAGGCGGCAAGGTTTACCTTTGATAGAATAAAGTGAGCCTATGATCTTCTGGGCGTTCCGCCACATCTTGACATGGATGTTTTTAACGGCGCTCATCAGTTCAGTGGCAGGAAAGCTTTTGATTGGATGGGGAGTTTTCTATAGAACTCCATAGGGAAAATAGAAATATGGATGTTAAGTTATAGGAGGGTCTATATGTCTTGGGCTGTGATTTCAACATGGAGATTTGGACTATCAGCAGTAATGCGCGCCAGTGAAATCTTGTCTTGTAATGGTAACTCCCTAGCGGGACTTTCCTAGTTAGCGCACAGACAAAAGCGAGAACCCAGGTACCACAAGGGTTTCCGACCTTGTACTCCTGTTACTAACTGGCTAGCCGGTGCATCGCCTCCAGACCGAGAGTTTGAGTAAGCATACGTTGCACCTCATTCATCTCGGAAAGCGTGAAAGTGTCCTTCTTACGGGTCTCAGGCGGGTAGATATGGGCTACCTCATAGATGTCCGACAGTTGCTCCAGGATGGCCTCTATACTCATATCCATCCCTGCCTTTGCCAACCGGCGGTGCAGGAGCGCGCTCAGTGTCAGCGCCAGAACACAGTAAAAGGCGTGCACGCGTATCTTCTGGTCTGTCCAGTGGTACATAGGGCTCCACCCGATGAAATGGGGATCCTTCATATCCCTGAAACTCCCCTCGATACATCCCTGGCCGCGGTATGACAGCTCAATCTCCTCGGTACTCCACTCATCCCGATTAGTGAAAAGGATGTTCTTGCCAAAGTGCTTCTCTACATAAGCTTCTTGAGCCTCATGGTCGACCTCATACTCCAGGCTGATGCCCCCGTCCTTTTCGGTGACCTCCCACTTTATGATCCCGTCCAGGGGATTGCCCAGGATCTTTCTCACCCCGGCTCTCACTCCTGTAACCGTGGCTTTTTGCCTCGCGTCTTCCGCCCGGAATTGCGTTCGTCAAGGCCCTTTTTAGCTCCCTGAGCCTCTCGTTCGCCTTACGCATGCTGATCACCAACCCCTGCATCTGGCCCAAATAGAGAGCCTCATTGTACGTGACCACTACCGTGCGTTTCGCCCCGAATACTTCTTTCTTGGTCCGATACGCCAGCACGCCTCCAAACTGGGAGCCTTCCAGGGGCACAAACTCAGTCTTTGGCACCGCTAAAAGCTCCGGATGGTGGCTTGGCACGAGAGATCCCACGAACCCTATAGCATCCGAAAGCCGGAGTATGTTCTTCTTGGAATTATTACCTTTGTCCAGGATGAGCGTTACATCCTGACACTCGCCTGCCAACTCCGTTGCCACCTGATACAATGCCGCCACTGCCCCGGACGAGAATACTCGCGCCATATGCGGCTCTGCCCCGGCACCTTCCAGCTTAGCCACGATGTCCTCTGCCTTACCCAAGTACTTCTGCCATACCATCGGTCGATGGTCGCATTTTGTTAGGCAACATGAGAAAATCCAGATGTATCAAGGGTTTCCGGCCTTCTTTAGACGTAACTAGGAAACTCCCGCTAGGAGGTTATTAGATGCTTGATGTGGTCTAATCAGTCACTAATCAGTCAGGCATCAGTATATTTGTTTTTTACTGATCAGTGGGATCGGCTCGATTTCGTGGGTCCCTATGCTTCAGCAACAACATGCTGAAGTCCCTTACGAGCTCAAGCTCCTCCCTCGTGGAGTCTTCTAGAAGCATGACAATCTCATCCGCCAGGCGATCCTTGGGTGAGGCCCCCTCGCGTTCGTCGATGGCTGAGACGATGGCCGCGGCAGGGACACCAAGAGCATTGGCAAGCCTGCAGATCACCTCAAGGCTCGGCAACCTTCGGCCGCCCTCGATTTTGGCCAGGAACGTCGGGTGTATCCCGGCGGATTCAGCAAGTTTTTCCTGGGTAAGCCGCCGGTCCTGACGCAGTGCCCGCAGGCGGCTGCCTATACGCCGCTTTAGCTCCTCCATGCATTTTCACCTTCTAATTTTATTGTTCCAGACTCTGCGACAAACAGGAATAGACCCATAGTCTGTAGAATTATGCCTCTTAGTCATGACAGATAGTCTGGCGGTCTGGTCTGAATATTGACAGATTGGAGAGGGACTGTCATGATTGATTCGAAAATTAAAACTCTCATCAAGAGCGGCGGATGGACTGGCCCGATGAAGCCCGGCAACCTGCCAGCATATCACGGGTAAGGTGCTAAATCCTGCAGCGAAGATTTCCGCTGAGAGATGAGGACATATTCAATTGGCTGTTGCACGCCCTCTCCCTTGCACAGAGGGCTTCTTGTTATACGGACCGCGGGTCCAGATTCGGGGGCGGACACAGAAGTCATGGAAGGGGGGTATGGTCTGTTGCCAATCGGTGCGCCATTAGATCATCAGGGATTTCCAACCCGATGTCTCATTATTGCCATAATGGGACACTAATGGCCTGAAGGCTGCTCTTGCAGACCGACCTGGGGGGCGACGGCCAAGGCTGGTCCTCTGGCGAGGATCATGCCCGGCCATAGAGCAAGTATGGGGGGCGGGCAGTATGAGAGACTTGGCTTCTGCGCTGGACAATTTGCTTTTGCAGTTGTGCGAGATGATCGAGACCATTCTTGTCATAAAGGAGGGCATGGGGTATGCCCATCCGCCTGATTCCAGCGGCAAGGATGGCAGCTTTGCTGCTCATCGAGACAAGGGCCCTGAGAGAGATTCCACAATCGTTCCGCAGAGAATAAGATGGGCGCTGGTTGACCTTGCCGAATATGGTTTTGTGGTCCTGGAGTCAGAGGATGACGCTGACCAGGTGCAGGCGGGGTATCCCCTGCAGACGGACAAGATCAGACTATCACACGGATGGTGCGTGCGCGAAAAGATGAGTGAAGCGATAGATATTTCTACACCACCAATTGGTTAACAGAGTAGTCCTGACGGTCCTTGCTCGTGTCTTTGCGTGGGTGGGTAGCCGCACATATTCGGTACGCTGTATATAGGGACAAGGGATGGCAATTTACTGAGCCTAAGACCTCAAGGAGCAGACGGACGATTAAGCTACCCCCTACGGTGACGCAGGCATTGAAGGCTCACAAAGTGAGACAGGCCGAGGAGCGACTTGTAGCTGGCCTAGAGTATAAGGATCTAGGAATCTGCTCTATTATGATCCAATGCCGGCTAGAGTCTCGGTGAAGGCTGTATGCGCCGCGTCCAAGGAATCCTGTCTTCTCGCGATGGCGCAGTCAGGCGTGAAGGACTGCATCACAGATTACCGGGAGCTTGTGAAAAGGGAAGATATAGACGCCATAGATTGCTGTACCCCCAATTACCTTCATTTCCCCGTGGTCCTGGATGCGCTAAAGTCCGGCAAACACGTCTATTGCGAGAAACCTCTCGCTATGAACGTGGAGGAGGCCCATGAGCTTGTTCGTCCCGCAAGGGAATCGGGGCTTCGAAATCAGGTTGCCTTCCACTATAGGTTTGTCCCGGCCACCATGCGAGCGATGGGTCTTATCGAAGAAGGCGCCTTGGGACAGATCCTCCATTTCCGGGCTCAATACCTTCATTCAGGCTATATAGATCCCAATCGCCCGCTAAGCTGGCGTCTCACCAGAGAAAAGGGGGGCGGAGGGGCACTTTTTGACCTGAGTTCTCATGTGGTGGATCTGATGCGGTTTCTACTTGGGGACTATCAGGATGTGATGGCCAGGCTGCACACATTTATTATGGAACGACCTGACCCAAAGCGTCCCGGCGCTAAGGGGAAAGTGGATGTAGATGACCTCGTGATCCTCCAGGTTAAGATGGCTGATGGCTCCTTTGGCATTATTGAGGCCTCGCGTGTAGCTACAGGAACGAATGATGACCTCCGCTTCGAAATTCATGGGACAAAAGGAGCCGTGATGTTTAGCCTTATGGAACCAAATTGGCTCTGGTTCTACGATGCCGCTCAGCCTCAGGAACCCCTGGGCGGCAGGAGCGGATTCATCCGCATTGAGACGATTCAGCGTTACCCAAAGCCTGCAACAGGCTTTCCTGGTCCGAAATCCTCCATCGGCTGGACAAGGTACCATCTCGCAAGCCAATTCGATTTTCTGAGAAGTCTATCCGGGGAGGGTTATGAACCTCTGGGAGCCACCTTCGAAGATGGCCTGAGGGTGCAGGAAGTGCTGGAGGCAGCCGAAAGATCCAACAAAATAGGAGGATGGGTTAATGTCAGACAGAGTGCAGAATAAACCCCAGGTGCTGCTCTGGCAAGGGAGGGCATCCATGCCTGTCTATTCACTGGCAGGGGAAGCTGTGAGCCGCACCACCACGATGTCCGCCCCAGACACGGCATCGCGGAATCCCTCGAGTTCCCCTTCCGTTTTCATAAAATGACTGCCTTTATGTATGGCGCGACCTGTGCTACCATGGAAGAGGATCCCTCTAGTCGGGATGGCCGACACCTTAAGGAGCCCAGTTTTTTCAGGAAGACATAGTGGAGGGAGCCAGCTGGAGGTAGCTATTTTGAAGGCCTTTTTTGGTGCTTAACAAAACAGATAAGCTAGATGAAGTATTGAAGGCTCTCTTGGATTGTGACGTTAAAGGCGCAACGATCCTAAACAGCACGGGGATGGGGAGAAGACTGGCTAAGCAAGTTCCTATCTTCGCAAGCCTCGGTATGATGCTCGATGACGGGCGTTCCTATAATTACACGATTTTCGCCGTTATGAGAGATGAAAAGGTCGACCCAGTGATCGAAGCTCTCGTTAAAGTCCTTGGACACTTGGACAACCCTGATACCGCAATAATCTTTACTATTCCGGTAGATAGAATTGTCGGGTTGAGCCGGATCTCTCAGGATGAACCGCACCCGGTCTGAAATCCATTACGTCATTTTGCTTTGGAAAGCTGGCAAATCTGCTGAGATTCCCTGCCGTTACTGGTTATCTTATTGCAGGCATCATGATCGGGCCTTCTATGCCCAATCTTTTAACTAGTGAGCGGTCTCCCTTCTCTATGGTGCGATAGCCGCGGCGACGGCGCCTGCAGCTACGATATTGGTAATTCGCGAGCTCAGGGCGAGAGGGCCGCTAACGGAAACGTTACTTGCCGTAGTTGCCATAGGTGATCCAATATGTGCCATGGCCTTTGGCATAGCCTCGGGTATTGCGGCCATGTTGATGAAGCACGCTGATGTTTCCCTCACCGGCATGATCTTCAGACCCCTTTGGGAAATACTCCTTGCGCTACTGCTGGGGTTGACCCTGGGATTCCTCGTATCGCTTGCTGCTAAAAAGATCCGGGATGAACCAGACTTACAGGTGCTTACGCTGGGGGCGATTTTTGCCGGGGCTGGACTGGCGCTGGCGCTTGACTTGTCGCCGCTTCTGACTTGCATGGCTCTTGGTTCTGCGGTAGATAATGCCTCTCGCCGTGGCGACAAAGTCTTTGATGCAATCAAGGCGCTGGATACCCCAGTTTATGTTGCCTTTTTCACTCTGTCAGGAGCAGGACTCCACATTGAACTCCTGGGCAAGGTCGGGCTTGTTGGTATTGGGTATGTTTTCTTCGGGGTGCTGGGCAAAATCTTGGGAGCCTCACTGGGCGCAACCATCACCGAGGCCCCTCGATCAGTTAGAAAATACCTTGGGCTAGGCCTTATGCCCCAGGCCGGAGTGACGCTTGGACTCAGCCTGCTTGTGAAACAGCAGTTCCCTGAAATCGGAGAATTCATATCTACCACGGTTGTCGCCTCAACTGTCATTTATGAACTCATAGGCCCCGTATGCTCCAAACTCGGAATAACACTTGCGGGAGAAGCAGGCGGTGCCCTTGACATGTAGGACCGCGCTAAGCTTGACGATGTCCTGGAAGGTAGCTAGTTCCTCCGGTGCAAGTAGCGGGAGTCTCATCCATAAACCTGTGCCCCGCTCTCGACCATTTCTTCAATTGCCCTATCCCCATCACCTGTGTTGACATTCACAGCTCGAATGCCCTGGCGGATCAGGATTACCTGAAACCCCTCTTTGATGCCATCCAGGACAGCAGCCTTGACACAATAATCAGTGGCCAAGCCCCCTACATAAAGACACTTTACCCCATTTTCCCGAAGCCATTGTCCAAGGGCCGGGTTCCCAAGCTTCCCGTCAAGTGTACCATCGAACCCCGAATATGCTTCTTTGTCGGGGAGAAAGCCCTTTCGAAATATCGTGCCGTCTACGACAAGATCAGGGTGAAATTCCGCCCCCCTGGTCCGCTGCACGCAATGATGAGGAGGCCATATGCCGCCATTTTCCCGGAAGGAACAATGGTTTTTGGGGTGCCAGTCCTGGGTATAGGCTATAGGTGACCCGGCCTCCTGAAACCGCCTGATCCAGGAATTGATCACCGGAATTACCTCATCTCCCCCAGGTACCGCCAGCGCCCCGCCGGGACAAAAATCATTCTGGACATCGACGATGGCAAGACAAGTGTCCTTGGCAATCACAGAACCATCGCCTCCAGATATGGACTTTCTAGACTACTCTAGCTTACCATAGGTGGTCCGCTCCGAAATCGTGGCAATGCATAAGCATATTACAGTCTCTCTCTCTGCACAATCCGTCAACTCTAAACTTGGCAGTCTATATTATGGTGCCTATACTATAAAGCTGGCTATCACACCCACAACTATCCCGGTGACCAGCCCGATGGTCGGATATTGCTCCGATCCCGAGAGGTGGGCTTCAGGAATCAGTTCGTCGCCTGCCACATACATCATGGCGCCTGCGGCAAAACCAAGGCAAATTGAGAGGAAATGAGGCGACACCGCCCCAAAGGCCACACCGGCAAGTGCCCCGAGGCCCATGGGCAATCCCGCGACCATAGTACATATAATGACGTTCAACGGCCCCATTTTCCCCGCCCTCAAAGGTACCGCGATAGCCATTCCTTCCGGGACATTCTGGGCTACGATGAGAAACGCTATCCCAACCCCGAAAGCCTGTTCATGGGCATATGCCGCACCTATAGCAAGTCCCTCTGGGACGTTATGCATGGCAATGCCGAGACCGATCAAAAGCCCCATGGATCTAAGCTTCGCAATCCTTTGCCCATGGTAAATCTCCCATCCTCGCCCATGTCTAGCCTTTTGCCCATGGCAAACCTCCCATTCCTGCCCCTTCCCTATCCTAACTGGATCACTGTGCATATGGGGAAGGATCATGTCCAATGCCAGCAAGGATACGGTACCGAGGAGGAGGCCCAGCGAAGCCCAGCCTTTACTGCCGACTTCTATGGCCTCTGGCACGAGGTCTACAAGAGAAATGCTGATCATGACCCCGCCAGAAGCTGCCAAAAGAAAACTGAGGCTATCCCGCCCCCCGAAACCTAAACCACAGTGCAAAGACTCCGCCAATTCCAGTCCCGAGAATTCCCGCCAGGAAACCAATGACCGTAGTAGTCAGGATGCCCAATGCTCCATCCCTTTCTCTATGCGCTGTTAAAATGCCGATCAGTAGGGTCGCTCGAAGGAAAAAATTTACACTTCATCCGGCCGCCACTTTTGCCTGCCGAAAAGTAGCATCTCCTATGCTTATCTGGCCTATTTGCGGCTATAAATCGCCATTGGAGACCAATGTCACCGGATATGGCACATCCCTGGCTACTGGTTCGAATGGCGCATTTCAAGCAGATACAGTATGGCGCATTTCAACGTAGATACAATGCGGCGGAAGCTCGCCTTGACTGGACTACCCTACCTTCCGCTCCCAATCTACTACCCTGCGACTTTACCGTCAAGAGCTCTTCGGGTGCAAAGGGCATTCGTACTATAAGGTGAGGCTGCAGGCGATAGCGGTTTGGGCGGAGGATCAAAGCATTTTGCGGAAGCCATGGCCTACCATCAAAGGAGGTTTTGAACGGCCGATGGCCCTTCAGGCAGATTCGCTAGATCACATTCTACCCGGAGATAGCTACAGGCGGCACGGCGCCAGCAGTTTCTGCAGCTCGCTATCCACCAGACACATCAGCTCCCCCAGGGTCTGGGAATCGAAGGCCAGGCGGGCGCCGGCAGCCTGGAACAGCTCCGGCAACGACCGCCTGTTACCCAGCGCCAGGGCCTTCCGGTAAGAACTCACGGCACCGGCATGGTCATGCAAGGAATTACGCCATATCTGAAGCGCCCCAATCTGGGCCAGCCCATACTCTACGTAATAGAAGGGCGTTTCAAAAATATGCCCCTTACGATGCCACCCGCTAACCTTCGCGTCATCGAGCCTCGTCCAGTCGGTCCAGGACATGAAACGATCCCAGAGCGCGCCCCACTCCCGATCCAAATCCGCTGCGGAAACGTCTTCGGGCGCCTCGCTGTACACCCAGTGCTGGAAGGCATCTACCACGGCCATGTAGGGGAGGAATGTGATGATGCCCAACAGGTGTTCAGCACGGGCGCGGCGGGCATCCGCCTCAGAATAGAAGCCGCCCCAGCTGTGTTCCAGGTAAGAGGCGCCAAGCAGCTCCATGCTCATGGAGGCTACCTCGGCGAATTCGAAATTAACAGCATCCGTGCCCATTCTGTTCCAAACCAACGGATCCCGGCTGGATTCTATAAAATGAAACGCATGACCACTTTCGTGCAGCAACGTATTCACATCATCCTGAATGCTTACACAATTGGCAAAGATATAGGGCTTCCCGGTGATATGAAAACCTCCGCTGTAGGCACCCGGAGCCTTGTTGGGCCGCGATGCAAGATCCAGATTGCCATCGCGCATGATCGCAAAATACCGACCCAGCTCGGGATCTAGATGATTGAAGATCCTCTGCGCACCCTCGACGAGCTCGTCTATTGTGTCAAAGGGGTGGAGGGCAGGCCGGCCCAGAGGATCCACTTCCGTATCCCAGGGCCGCAGCTGCTCAACCCTCAATGAGCGTTGGCGCCAGGCAGCGTATTTGGGAGCCAACGGCAGCATTTGCTGCTCGATAGCCTCATGAAAGAGGAGGCAGTCCGTCGGCGTATAGGAAAAACGCGACAGCTCACGCCAGCGATAGGAACGGAAATCTGGCAATCCCGCGTTGCGGGCCATCTGGCGGCGAATCTGCAGCATGCGAAGATAAAGGGCGTCCAGGGCGGAACGGTCTCTCAGCCAGCGGTCCTGCACCAGGCGCCAGGCCTGCTCGCGCACAGAGCGGTCCGGGCTGTACAGTCGCTGGTTGGCCTGCTGCAGAGTCATTTCCTGCCCGTCCAAGGTGACTGACATGGCTCCTACGATCTTGTTGTACTCATTCTCCATGCTGGCCAGTTCCGCCTGCAGAGGGACATTCTCGTCCCTATGCAGCTCTGCCCAATTACGGAAGCGCCGGTAGGTTTCCCGGAATTCTTCCGGAGGCTGATATCCTTGTAAAGCCAGGAGCTTCTGGCGTAACCCCTGTTCAGCTACGGTGATCTTCGGCTGGATGTCCCGCACAAAGTGCAGATAGCGGGCCTCTGCTTCAGCATCGGCGGTATTTTCCGTAACCGCGCGATAGGCAGCAAAGGACGCGTCTTCTAGAATACAGCGCAGGTCACTCCATTGCTGCAGCCATGTGCCGACAGTGTCGGGGGTCAGGTCTTGCGCCTGCAGAGTGTCGAAAAGCGGCCGGACGGTGCCCCATTCGAATGGATCAACCGGCATCTTGGCTGGATCTGTGGGTGTTTGCGGTGTTGCCATCATATGCATAACTCCTTTATGAGACTGTTGATACTTCCCGTATTTTGTAAACAAAGTCCGATTAAACCGTAAAAACCGTGGTCGTGCTCGGCCAGAGCTGTGTGATTTCCCTGGCTCCAAGATTCTCGTAAAACCTGCGGGACGGGTTTGTAGCAAGTACCCAGACAACCATTTCGCCATCGACTCCTGGATCCGTGTGGCGAGCCGCGCAGCCCCGAACCCATGTACAGCATTGACGCGCCTGACAAGCTCGATATAATCATCGGTCCAAAGGTCGCGTTTCTGTTTCTCGACGACTGCCTCTGGAGGCTCCTGCAGCCCCTTAAGTATGTCACACAGATGATCCACGCCGTGCATATACACAAGGCGCTTCGCCCCTCACAAGAATGTCTGCCAGGGTTTCGTGGAACGCTGAGCCCATGATCATATCTTTGTTCGGCGTGCCTCGCACACGCTGGACCCGCCGAGGCCAGTCGCGGGATCCGTCGTCAGAAGGCAGGCTGCATCTGTCAGAAGCCGAGAAGATGGGTTCTATGACTCGAGAGGCTCGGTTCCCTTGCACTCGGGGTATCTACTGCACCCCATGAAGGCGCCTCTCCGCCCAGACCTAAAGCGCATCCGCCCGGTCTTGCACACAGGACAAGGGATATCGAGTTCCTCAATGACGACTTCGGGCACTGGCCTCGATATGTTCATAGTCTCGTTGCAGCGCGGGTAACCCGAACACCCAAAGAACGGACCGAACCTGCCCGTCCTCAATACCATCGGCCGCCGGCAGTCGGGTCTGGGACACGTCGGCCGCCCCATCCTTTTCTCCAAGGCAGCTGAGATGCGTTTCAGCAGAGCATCGGCTGCTTCCCTTCTTTTCTCCGTGTTGAAAGCTTCTACGACTCCATTGAACTCGAGGAATATCTCGGTCAACCGTGGATTCTCGAACCTGATCATTTGTTCCGTGGTGCGGCTGTGAGACAGAATGTTCAAGCTACCACACCAGGTTATCCGGTCATCAATGAAGGCCAACTTCTCATGCACACCCTTACGCACGTTGATCTTGACACCGACGGATTCCAGCTGCTGCAGAAGTGAGTCGCCGCTTTCGTAGTCCGTGTCCCCTTGATGCGCGGCACGACCAGGGCGAGTGAAGACGTGTACTTCCACCCCTTTGCCGATCAGGTGCCTGATTACGGGTATGAGCTGTGCCGTCCGTCGTAGCTCCACAAAAGGGCTGAAAATGACTACAGACTTCTGCGCGGACATTAGGTCCCGCTGGAAAGCTGGATAGAACATGACCTCATGGTACAGTGACATCCCTTCGGGATTCCCTACGTCCACTCTCGGCTGCAGTCTCTCGTTGAGATCGAGTGTCTCACTGTCTTCATACCCCGATAGCACGGTCCTGCTGTCTATCAGACTCGCGTTTTGCCCAAAGTACCTCAGCACGACCTCCAGTGCGCTGCCCACCCTGCGTTGCCGCAAATACTCGCAGTTCGCAACGAGGACGAGCTTCCCTTTCGCCCTTGTGAACGCCACGTTGAGGAGACACTTCGCTTGGGCGTTGGTCAGAAGCGTTCCCGGCTTGAATGGCGGGCCATCGACAAGGTCAACTATGATGACATCCTTCTGATTGCCTTGAAAGCGATGCACTGTGGCAATCTTCACGTTGTCACCCAAGTGGTGCTCCTTGGCAAGCACGTGAAGGAGACGAGCCTGCGCGCTGTAGGGAGACATTATCCCTATCTCCATCTTGGTGTCTCCTTTTTCCACCACGCTTTGCATAGCTTGCTCGGCCAACCTCACTGTGACAATGGCACTATAGATATTGTAGCGGGAGTATGTCCCTTCTAACCAGGCACACCACGGATTCGCAGACGACGTGTCGCAGAGGACGATGGGCGAACCTTCGTTGGGTAGAGCCTGCAGTCCGCGATCAGTCTCGTCAGACCTTGCGTGGTGCGTAAGGGGATTGCCATCTGGCAGGTAAACCAGCTCGTTGGCCAGGTCACCGATGGTTTCGTGCATTCGGTACTGCTTT
Source organism: Bacillota bacterium (assembly GCA_013178415.1). Lineage (NCBI taxonomy): Bacteria > Bacillati > Bacillota > Bacillota bacterium. The sequence goes on from JABLXA010000011.1 coordinate 102,981, forward strand.
TGGAGTGAAACCAGCCGCGGATCTTCCCTTTGGACTCTCTCGCTGCCATCAATGATACCGGACTCGACGTAGATGCTGGTGCCTATCCTCTTCACCGCCAAGGCTGATTCATTGGCAGCACAAATGGGTGCCAATTGGCGGAAATCACCGAGTACAACAATACGCTTGGTGCTGCGAGTAGACGCAAACCAGAGGTGAGGTTGCGGTATCATGCTTGCCTCGTCTACCACGACATCGTCGAATTGTGCCTGGTAAAGCTCCTGAGTTGTGGTCAGCTTTGAGAGCGTCGCGCCTACTACCTTCGCCTCCACGATCACCGTCTCCACCAGATGCGCAATTTGCGCCTGGACAGCCGCAAGCTCACCTTCGAGGCGCTTGACTTCCGTCCGGGACCGCCCGAGCTGCAACTGAACCTCGTCCGCCGTCGGCACGGGCGCGTACTTCTCAAGCACCCGTTGAGCGTCATCAAGCGCTGTGCGAGCTTCCTCCATTAACAACTCCAGATGAGGCAACGCCTGCTCAATCCGCGCAATTTCTTCTCGGATTCCGACTAGCTCGGCTTCCTTCTCTTGCAGCTGGGCTTCGATAGTCTTTGGATTCAACCCCAACAATATCCTGCGGAAGAAGCCTGCCTGCCTCGCATCAGCGAGCCTTCTTTCCAATAGCTCCTTCTCCCCCAGACATGCCTGCGTCCGCCCGTGGAGCTCGGTATTCCGGTCCCTTGCTGCTGCCAGATCGTCTTTGGCCGTGTCATATCGTTTGCGCAAGTCAGATACCTCTCTCAGCCTCTCCTCCCACCATGCCCACCGATCGCTTAGCTCTCTCGCGGCAGCGAGACATCGTTCGATTTCTTCACACCGCTGCCTGAGGCCGGCGCCTCGTTTCTCCACAACCGTCTCCAACAGGAGCTCTTGGATTTCCGAGTCCATTTCTCTGGGTTGCCCAATGCGAAGGATAACCCCGTTGTCGATCTGCTCGCGAGTCAATCCCTTCTTGGCTGCCTTCAGTACTTGATCTACAGCCGTATTCGTGTGAGATGTTATGAGTACTCGTTCCCCCCGCTGAATCAATAAGGGAACCAGGTAAGTGATAGTCGTCGTCTTGCCTGTGCCGGGCGGTCCCCAGACGAAGGTAACTCGTTGCGACAACGCCCTTGACACAGCGGCTCTCTGCTCCGAATTGGGCTCGTGCTCGCCCGATGGCAGGAGCCCGACTGGCGGCTCGAAAGAGAACTTCTCATTCGGCGCCTGGTTGAATAGCCTCATCGCCATTTCCTTGTTGGCTCTGAGCGAGCCCGATAGCGTCTCGCGGAGCCTGGTCTGTAGGATTTCCAGGAGGTAATACGGAGAAGTGTTGAGTCTGGCCGACGGCACGCGCTCGCCCAGATCTTTGGTCACCATGAGGATTATCTCAAACCCATCAACGGTGACTACCGTCACGCTGTACCTGGTTTCTCCAACTATCAACTGAGCGGGAGTGTCGTCCGGAACGTTGAGCTCAAATGCGAGATTGAAAGAATAGAGGTATCGCCCCACGGAAAAACCGCGCTTGACTCCATCCTGGAGGCCGACCTGCTGTCCCCCGGTTCCTCTCTTGATGGCTTCCACCTCGTCACCGAGGGCCCTAATCATCTCTTCGGTGATCGCCTCGTAGGTCACAACGACACCCCCTAGCATAGCTACCACAAGAAACACTGTATAGTCTCACCGCAGAGCGCAGGGTGCCTTCGACCGTTCTCTATTCTAGCTGCTGTTTTGCATCATCGTCAGGCTGGCTTAAACGAGCCAGTTCCTTTCGTCCGAGCTCGGTTATTTCCCAGATCCCTCTCGGCGAGTCTGCAGCCAGCAACCCTTCATGGACCAGCAAAAGTCGGCACCACTGCGCGGTATTTCGCCATCGCGGCTCGCTCGGATCAGAAGGAAGCGATTGTTGATCGTACTCGTTTAAGTGACTCTTCACCTTCCCATGAACGCGTTCAAGGACCTCATTGACAGGCGCAGAACCACCAAGCTCCGCCAAGGCTTCAAGGATGGGCGTCCGAAAAGCGGTTTCAGGCGTGCGCAATCCCCGATGCAATCGCTGCACAACGGCTGCGGGCCGGCCCTCCTTCTTTGGGCGTTCGGTGATAAAGCTCCGAACATAGCTACTATAATCCGATATAAGGTTGTCGCGCAATCCAAACACATCCATCGCAAGCTACTCCCCCCATATCGACGTGCCATGCCAGGAAGTCCCGCATCCGGTTTTATACTTCTACGCCTGAACATTCTTACCTGCTGCCCATTTTGCAACCCACCAATCCGAGGCCCATTATGAGGTTACATTTGCTGGAAACCACCGGAGCGATGATGACCCCCTCTTACTCTCCATCTGGCGAACTGTCCCCTCTCCCTCATATCATCATCTCGCCGCAAAAAACAAGACCCTCTCCACGTCGAGGAAGAGGGTATGCTATCCCGTTTGAAATCCGCCGATTCTCGTTACCGTCCTCTGCGGTCCGTCAAAGATTGCGCTACAGCGCCTATGACAGTGCCCATCCCAACTCCGACTCCAATATACAATGGCCGCTTTGTGATTTCAAAGGCCAGCGTTCCAAACACAATACCAAGCGCCAGGAATAAAGCAACGTAAGGGACCCTGTGACCCTGTGCTTCATTCACGTCCGGATCCCTCTTTCCCTCGTGTTCTCATCCGCTCTGTCATGCCGACATTGCCTTCCGTGCAATCGCCACCGCAAACCTCGCGTCTTCGCGCGCCCTTTCGGCATCTTCCTTGGTATATTCATCAGTTGGGATGAAATCTACATCACCATAGAAGGCAAATTCCCTCTCCTTGCGCAGCCATTTTGAAATATCGGCAAGTCGCCGGAGCTGAGATTTGACGTCATTCGGAAACCTTACCGCATGTTCCAGCAGTAAGCTGCCCACATCGTGTTGTTTGGGAGGTTCAACGCCGATATGTCTCAGCATTCCCTTCAAGGCTAGTTCAACTATCTCCTGAGCTTCGCGGACTACATCTGAATAGTCTTCCTCCGCAAGTAACACATCGAGGGCCTTAAGGCGTTTTTCAGCCTTGATCAGGTAGCTTCCTCCGAGAGTCAGGCCGGTCATAGGTCGATTGTCTCCCCCCTTCGGAAATCGGGCTTTAGATCCCAGTACCAGGCTCCCTTCCACTTTACCTTCTTTGCCCCCAGCGCCTGGAGCTTCGTTTTCAGCTCATCCAGGTAACCTGCAAAAAAGCCATTCCTATCATAGAGTATCCTTGCATCCTCAATCATGTCCAAAAACAGAAGACTTCCCGATTTTACCTCATGCGGGGTTTTGATCACAGGCGAAAGCACGGGCGTTATCCCACACTTCCTCATGTTATCGAAAACATCGCTTAAGGAATCTTCCAAGTGAGAGAATTCCTCCATACGTCTCAATCTGCCCTCAGGGAGGCGGGATGCCACGATTAACAAATCCACGTCAGAGTCAGGCCGCGGAACTCCACGTCCTACTGACCCGTAGACCGCCAAGGTGATCAAGCGTTCTCCATAGAGGTCCAGGGCCTTCTCTTTAATCACTTCAAGGAGCCTATCGAGGGATTCCAGCAACATGGAGATCTCTCCTCTCCCGAATGTTCTTTCGACATAAAGCCCAATGTCTCCTCTCGACTATCATGTCTTAAATAGAGTCTCATTATAGCAACAATTGAACCAGCGAAATACCGAAATGGTGATGGGGATGCGGTTGAGACAATTCCAAAACACGATTTGCATGACAGACCCCCATGCTACCGCGGTAGCACCACCAGAGCAGTCCTGTAATGAAATCGGATAAGAATTGATAAAAGGGGAGCCTCCTGGTATAACATTAACGAAACCCCACAAAGACAGGAGGTCCCCAAAGCTGATGGACAAAACTGCAAAGATTCAAT